>JAKJEP010000127.1:4144-8622 GCA_022705365.1 Planctomycetota bacterium
CGGTTACAGACTGGATGGTCTTTGACCGGCCGGACAAAGGGTCGCAGCAGGCGCAGCTTCGGCGGCTGCTGGATTTTCAGCCGCAGTTGATTCTGCTGGTGGATGTGCTGCGCGGGGATCTGCCGTACCTTCCCGGCTCGGCGATTTGCGTCACGGTGCTGCGGAATCCGGCGGAGAATCTGTTTGATAAGGAAAACCAGGCAGCCGGCCGCATGGGGCCAAACGATTTTATTTTTGCGCTGCGGCAGGAGCAGGCTGCCCGGTTGCAGGAGGCGGGGATCGCCGGCGATCGGGTGGTGCATCTGCCGCTGGCGGCGGACGAGGGGCTGTATCATCCGGCGGGGCCGGAGGAGCCGGCGGACTGCCGGTATCTGTGCGAGGCGGCGCTGGCGACCCACCGGGCCAGTACGGATCCGCTGACGTATCATATTGCCCTTTCGTCGCATCAGCAGCTCTGGCAGGCGATTCTGGAGCAGATCTATCATGATCCAGCCGGATATCACCGGGAGGGTGCCGCGAAAATATTGCAGCAGGCCCAGCGGTGCGGGGTGAAGGTTACGGAGGAGGATGTCCGCCGGATGTTCGTCGAAATCATCCAGAAGCATCTGGGGCAGGCGGTTTTGTGCGATGCGTACGGGACGGCCCTGGACCGGGAGGGAATCGGCCTGAAAATTTGGGGACAAGGTACAAGGCCCGGACAGCCGGGCGGGGAAATGCCGCCGTTCTGGAATGAGTCGCCGGTGCAGTACCGGGTGGCGGGGACGATCCCGGGCGGCGGGGCGGAGAGAAACCGGCTTTATCAGGCGGCTAAAATCCATCTCTATATGGACAGTACCGGTTATCCCGATGAGCATCTGCTGAACGGGCTGGCGGCGGGTGCGTTTTTCCTGGTCAAAAACCATCCGCAGATTCGTGAAAAGGACCGTATCGGCTGGTATTTTGAGCTGGAAAAGGAGGTGGTTACCTTCGAGAGTCCCAAAGACCTGGTCCGCAAAGTGCGCTATTTTTTGAGCCACGAGACGGAGCGGCAAAAAATTGCCCGGGCCGCCCGTGAAAAAGTACTGGCCCGCCACACCTATGCCATTCGCGCCCGCCAGATTTTGCAAGCCATTACTTCGAATATAAAGGTATAATGCCGCAGATATGGTCAAGAAGAAAAAAACATCGGCGTACCGGCATCTGCCCCGGCGGCTGGAAATTGTGTACGAGGATGCGGATCTGTTGGTGGTGGATAAGCCGGCGGGGCTGCTGACGGAAGGGACAGGCAATCAGAAGACCCGCACGGCCCGCTATATTCTGACCGATTATGTCCGCAAGGGGGCGTTGAAGTCGCGCAAGGAGGTTTTTACGGTGCACCGGCTGGACCAGTGGACCTCCGGGGTGCTGGTTTTCGCCAAACGGCTGGAGGTGAAGGAACTTTTGCAGGAGCAGTGGCCGCAGGTAGAGAAGAAATATCTGGCGGTGGTACACGGCCAGCCGGCCCAAAAGGAAGGGACCATTCGTTCCTATCTGGCGGAGGATAAAAAATATCATATGTATTCCACGAAAGATCCGGCCCAAGGCAAGCTGGCCCAGACGGAGTATAAGGTGCTAAAAGAAACGGCACAGTTCAGCCTGCTGGAGGTGAAGCTGCTGACCGGGCGGAAAAATCAGATCCGGGTCCATCTGGCGGATTTGGGCCATCCGGTGGTGGGCGACCGCAAATACGGCCAATCGGGCCGTGAGTACCCGCGGCTGGCGCTGCATGCCCTTTCCATTTCCTTCCGCCACCCTAGCCGGGGCGAACCGATGACCTTTGAGACTCAGGTACCCGGCTATCTAACCAAATTGATGCGCGGGTGAAAGGGAGTGATTATTCCGGTATTACCCAAAAATCTATGCAAATAAGGCAAGATTTGATATTATAGACGCCAGCGTCAAAAGCTCTTCGACCCCTTGTTATTGGGGAGCCAGAGTGAGTTTTTGGATGACGAAATCGACTTTTGGCGGTTCCGTCAATATAGAGCCATCGGATACGGTGCAAGGCTGCTTTGTTATTCTGCTTTGGAGAACCTGAGAAGAAAGGTAAGGATCCTATGAACAATCACTACAAAACCCAAGAGCAGACGGAACAAACACAACCCCGGCGGCATTCGCTTACCCGGCGCGGATTTTTTCAGGCTGGAGCGGCGGCATCTGCTTCCCTGCTGATCGGTTCTGCTGCCGCGGCGGAGGCTGGCGCTGCGGAGGGCAAGATTTCCTTTGATTCGTATGATGTTGCGGTAATCGGAGCGGGGCCTGGGGGACTGGCGGCAGCAGTCGCGGCAGCGCGAAACGGAGCTAGGGTTATCCTGATCGAACGGAACGGGTATCTGGGCGGCAATCTGGCGTCCGGTTTGCCCCTGCTGGGCTATCTGGACTGCCACGGGAGACCGGTGGTGGGCGGTTTTGCCACGGAATTTATAGACCGGCTGACAAAGATCGGTGCTGCTTTGGGCGTACGCAGATGTCCGCATCATTATTCCATCGCGGTGGTAAAACCGGACTTCTGCAAGATTGTGGCATCCGATCTGTGCGAGGAAACCGGGGTCGAGGTTTTGCTGCACTGTTATTTGACGGCCGTGGAAACCCGGGAGGGCAAGATTACCAGGGCCATTTTTAGCTGTGCCGGCAACACCATTGAGGTACGGGCCAGGATTTTCATCGACGGGACCGGCGACGGGACCCTCGGTTATCTGGGCGGGGCGGCCTGTCAGAAGGGAAACGAGGAGGGGGAACTCCAGCCGCCTTCCATTCTGTACACACTGGGCGGGGTGGACAAGGAAAAATTCTTTTCCTGGTGCAAAGAGAATAACGAAGTGGACGACGACGCCCTGAAATATCTCCATGAGTCGCCTAACTGGTGTCTGGTCACGCTGGGCAAACTCTTTCGGAAACTGCAACCGAAGGGCGAATGGCCGATTGCGGTCTGGGCGCTGATCAGTATCAACCGGTTGAATGACAGTGAAATATGTATAAACGGTCCGCGTATGCTGCGCACCGACGCCACGGATCCGCGCGATTTGACCCGGGCGGAGAGGGAGGGAGCTCATCAAGCGGTGGCCTTTACGGAGATGCTGAAGAAATATGTCGGCGGTTTTGAACAGGCCTATATTTCCCATATCAACGACACCCTGGGGATTCGAGAAACCCGCCGGATTGTCGGCAGGAAAATGCTGCGTGTGGAGGAAGCAATTGCCGCATCGGTGCCGGAGGATACCATTGCACTGGCGGCCTATTTTATTGATATTCACAGCAGCAAAGACTTTACCTCGAAGGGGGAAAGAATAGAGCAGGCGTACGGTATTCCCTATCTGTGTCTGGTCAGTGCAACCTATGACAATCTGATGATGGTCGGCCGCTGCATTTCGGTGGATCGTATAGTGTTTGGTTCCACTCGGGTGATGGCGACCTGCCTGGCCGGCGGAGAGGCGGCCGGAGTGGGGGCCGCGCTGGCAATCAAGGAACAGTGTAGCCCCTGTGATGTGGACACGGCAGCCGTTCGCCGGATTCTGGTGAAGAACGGGGGTATTTTGTCCATGAACCAGACCCCATGAATCACTTACCAACACGATGGCCGAACTTGTCCCGCGGTATCCACAGTTACTCAGGCGTTACCTACAGCATCATAATATATCTTTTCTCCTGGTTTGCAGCCAGCTTCGGGCGGCCAGCAGGGTAATACCCACCGACATGGCCAGTACTACCAGATCGGTGATTACCAGCGGGGCTGTTTTGGGCCAAGCGGGGAGGTAATCTTTTACCAGCAGACGGACCAGCATGGTCAGGGAGGTGGCCAGCATGAAGAGCGCGGGGATTAGCAGATACCGGACCGGGCGGCCTTTATGAATCAGCCAGAGCGAGCCGATTACCAGGGCCAGGGCGGCCAGCAACTGATTGGCCGAACCAAAGATACTCCATAAGACTTTATAGCCGTTGCCCCAGCCCAGCAGCAGCATAATGGCTACCGCCAGACCGGAATTTACCCAGTAATACCGCAAGAATCGCAGCGCTGCCCGGCCCAGGCCGCGGGTGGCCACCACCGGCTGGGCCGCAGGGGCCGGCGCGGGGTGCGGTTCATCAATCCGCATACCGCCGGTGCCCGCCACCTCGAAGGATTTTGCCGGATCGGCGCAGCCGGCGGCGGCAAATACATCGTAGTGGCCGAAAAAGGTGGCCCAGCCTTCCTCTATCATGTAGCGGGTCAGGCGAATGGCGGTATCGAGGGTTGTCACCAGGAATCCCTCCAGCAGTAGCATGGCCCCCAAGGCCCCGGCGGCAATCGGCAGACCCAGGCCGGTATTGACCGTATGGCCTACCGCCATCGCAAAGGTCAGGATCGCGTTGCCTTTGCCGGCGGACGGGTAGCAATAGCCCCGGTAGTCTGCCAGGGAAAGTCCGACCAGCAGGCAGCAGATCACGCAGACCGCCAGAAAACTTTCCAGCAGCATGGCATAAAA
>JAKJEP010000128.1:0-238 GCA_022705365.1 Planctomycetota bacterium
TGTCAATGAGATTCACCCGCTTAACAAGCAGGTAGTGGGCAAACGGCTGGCGCTGTGGGCACTGGCAAAAACGTATGGTAAGAAAGATATCGTATATTCCGGGCCGCTGTATAAATCCATGAAGATTGAGGGGGACAAAGTACGATTGTATTTCGATCATGTGGACGGGGGACTGATCTGTAAAGGGGAAATGCTTACAGAATTCACAATCGCCGGTGCGGATCAGAATTTTGTTCCT
>JAKJEP010000128.1:313-2078 GCA_022705365.1 Planctomycetota bacterium
ATTTATTCAATCGGGCCGATCTGCCTGCTTCGCCCTTCCGCACCGATGACTGGCCGCTGGTGACGGCCGATAAGAACTGGCGGGAGAAGCTGAAATAAGGAATCCCGTGCGGGATTATGTCAGGTAGCGGGATTGGAACTGTTGGTAAGTTCCAGGAAATGGGTCTCCAGGCTGCGGCCGTCGGTGATTTTGCGGGGGGTGATGTCTTTATCGAGCAGGTGGCGCAGCAAGGCAGCGAGCACGGCATCCTCATGCAGGGTTTCATCCGTCAGGTCCAGAGTAACCAGATAGCTGGCGGGGCCGGACGGATTAGTCGGCTGGGGAGTTACAGCCGCGGCGAGGTCTGTAATCTGGCGGACGCCCCGGATGCTTTGCAGCGTGTCCCGTTCCTGCATCTGCAGGGGCCGCGACAGGGTTATTTGGAATTCCCGGCCCCCGCGGGTGATGGCATCCACCGGGCCGGCAAGCACCAGTTTGCCGTGATTGAGAATCGCCACATGATCGCACAGTTCCTGAATCTCCGCCATATTGTGAGAGCTGACCATAATCGTCGCCCGCTGCTGGAGGAATTTAATCAGATCGCGGATCTGCCGGGCATTGGCCGGATCAAGGCCGGCGGTCGGTTCGTCGAGCAAAATCACTTCCGGCCGGCCGAGAAAGGCCTGGGCAATGCCCAGCCTCTTGATCATGCCGTGTGAGAGGGAACCAACCCGGCGTTTGGCGACCGATTCCAGACCTACCAGCTTCAGCGTTTCCAGGACATCGGTTTGAGCCTGTTCTTTGGTTTGCCCGTCCAGCAGGCGGAAAAAAACCAGTTGTTCCAGGATCGGAACATTCCGCTGAAAGCGGGCATCCTGGGGCAGGATACTCATCCGCCCCTGCAACTGCGAAATATGACGCGTATCGATGCCCAGCACTTCCACATCGCCGGCATCCGGCTTGAGGAAGTTGGCAATAATCGAAAACAGGGTGGTCTTGCCCGCGCCGTTAGGACCGAGCAGACCGAAGATGGAATGGGCCGGGACCTCGAACGATACCGCATCCAGGGCTGCGAGTCTGCCGAATCGCTTAGTAATGCCTTTAATGTGGATGGTATGCGTCATGGTTTTACTCTACAGGTCGCGTCTCTGAAAACGGATATAGCCCAGCAGGAAAAATACGGCGGTGTATCCCAGGCACGCCAGGCCGGCCCCCAGCCAGTGGCTTGCATCCGGATGGAGCAGATAGTTTTGCAGGCCCCAGGGCAGGGAGTACTTCAGATACCGGGCCGGCTCCCAGGCCAGACCGCCCAAAAAGGCAAAGAGCAAAACGCCGCCGATAATCAGTTTATCGATAATCAGCGAAAGAAACGGCGAATCGATAACGGCTGAGACCAGGGTACAAAGTGCGATATAAGGGAGCATCTGCACCGACAGGGCCAGAAAACCCTGCAAGCCCCAGAGGCTCAGAGCACCGGCGGAATAGATTTCCAGCTTCACCCCCAGATAAAACGTGATGGTCGCCACGATGGCCGCGATGACCAGGGTGGAAAACAGAGCCGTGCCCAGGAACCGGCCCACGTAGATATTGGACCGCTCCGTACGAATCAGCAGATAACGCAGGCCCCGGCTCTGCACATCACCGGAAAACTGATTGAAAGCCAGCAGGGAAATCAAAAACGGCATGCCGAAAATCAGGATCAGAAAAACCACCGAGAGAATGGCGGGCCGGTCCTCCAGCAGAAATTTCGACCAGGGATCCTCCGGTTCGGGCTTTTGGGCAAAAG
>JAKJEP010000128.1:2147-8298 GCA_022705365.1 Planctomycetota bacterium
TCGATGATTTCGTCCTTGGTTTTGGTGCCCAATATCGCCCATTCAATTACCGGCTTGGCCATATCGACGATCTGCTCGATGGTGTCCTGACGGCTAATGGCGATCCCCTTCTTTTGCTGCTGGGCAATCACCCCTTCAATCGGGGTAATCAGCATATGGGCCACCATCAGCCCGAAAAACAGGGCCGCCAGCAGATATATCAGTCCCCCACCGCCCCGCACCGCATTGCGGGTCCACTGCCAGCCGATTAAACGGACATGCCGGCCATGAATGGTTTTCAGGTTCGCAATCATCTTGATTTTCCGCGATTGGCCGCTCTGTTAATTCACCAGGTCTTCCCGGAAGGTGGTATTCACCAGAATCAAAGTCAGCACCGGGTAGATCAGGCCGATAACCGTTCCCAGATTGAACCCGCCGCCCAACTCTTTGGCAAAAAAGAATCCGGAAACAATACTATTGAGAATGTTTACTATTCCATAGGTACTGCCCAGATACCGGCCCATAACCCGTTTCTGCTTGATATAGCCGATCCCCGACAGCAGCAAAAGTAGGCTGGAGACGATGGTCATTACAAAAATCACAATGAAAATCCAGGCCCCCATGTTTTGCATCGCCTCGATCTGGGCTTTGGCATGGGCATCCATATTTTCGGTAGGGACCATGTTAATGAAGGCAAACATGGCGATAAAACCGAGCAGGCTCAAAAAGCCGAAACCCGAAAAGACAAAATTCAATACCGCCAGGGCCGTCAATCCGCCGGGCCGTTTTTCCGCACTCATCAGCACCTCCTGTTTATTCGCTTACCTTAGTCGCTTAAAAAACTGTGTCCACCAATTTTCGATGGACACAATTCTACCGTAAAGAAAGTCGCCGGCAAAGCAAAAACATTACAATTTTTACACAGTTTTCAGTAAATTTTCCCAAACTTTATAGTCTTTACTGCTTCTGGATGGCAATCCCGCAGGTACCCATATTGCCAGTCGGGGCTTGGGGACTGGCAAAAAAGGGAACGAATTCCGATTGGGCAGGATCTTGTGAATAAACATATCCGCAATCCGGCTCCAGGGTCACCGTGAGCTTGTAGTGAATTACCGGCAGCAAAAATTGTAATTTTACTTCATATCCATAATCCTTTTGGGGAAGCGTCGCCAGCGGCATGGTCCAGATGCAATTGAGATTGGCGTTATCCTCGCTGAAATTTTCATAGGGTACATCCAGCTCATAGGCCCCCTCCCCTGCCGCTGAAAACACAATCGCCTGTTCGCCGAAAGTCACCGATTGGAGCTTTGCCTCACTATAGGGCAACTGAATCGTCATGGCCCGGCCCTCCGCCGGCCACTTGAGCAAGGTCAGGAGAGAATGAACTTCAACCTGATCGCCGGCGATGATATGCCAGTTGTCATATTGTTTGCCTACCCATTCGTATTCCTGATATGGCTGATATAACGCCGCCTGCTCTTGGGTGGGGACCGCCGGTTCCGGCAGGTCTTCCGGGGCGGCCTCTTCCACCGTCAAATCCCCATAGATCACCCGGTACCTTTCCGCTCCTTCCGGCTGATACCAGAAAACGGCCGTTTCCGCATCGCCCAGCTTCGCACCATAGCCGTTATAAATCCACTGGCCCTTCAATCCCTGGGTAAACAGGATTCCCCGGACCACTTTCAGGGCATATTGCACCATCTCTTCTTCCGACAATTTCATCTCCACCATTTTGGCCCCAATCCGATCTGGTGATTGCTGCCACTCGCCCATGTCCAGCTTGGGCGGGAATACCCCGTCATACAGATTGGCCCACAGGCGCAACCCTTCGATCAAATCCTCTTCCGTCGGATTGGCCAGATCAAACTGGGTTTCCCGCAGCGTATATCCTTCGGGTATCTCCATGCGGAACAGCGACTCATCCATCGCCGTATCAAAGGCAAAATCGCTGAAGGCCACCTTGCCCTGGCCAAAGGTGGATTCCAGCCGCACCGGCATTTTCGTTTCCGCGTCCGCCCATACGGTCATATCGAAATTAGGACGAAAGGCATGATATCCTATGGCCGGCTGGCCGCCGATCTGCTGCCCTTCCAGCTCTTCAATGGTGAAATCCGAGGATTGCAGGGTCAGGTTGATATTGTTGATCAGCAGTTCCAGATAATTCTGCGGCCGCTGGGGCAGCCCGTCCAGCTTGACGATCATGGCCTTCTTCGCCGCCGACTCCAGCACCAGCACCTTCCCCTCCTGGAAATCAATCACGATGGATTCACCGCTTTCCAGATTTTCCCGGATGCGGCTGGTTCCCATGCTCATAATCTGAATGGATTGTGCCTTTTCCTCTTCGCCGCTCAGACTCAGATTAAATACCACGGTCCGTGCCGTCAGAATGGGCTGCACCACCTCCGCAAAGGCAATATTTTTATGACCCGGTGTAAACGTAAAAATAAATACAGCAATGCCGGCGGCGATCATCAGGGCCGCCGCGATTTTGGTTATGGTTTTCATGGCTCGTATCCTTTCCACAAACGTGGCTTTGGGTTTGGGTAACAGATCCGCCGCACCGGCCTGCAGAACCGTATCCCGAATCTCCTCCCCCGGCCCCGCCGGCACGGGCATCTCCCGCAACTGCCGGATGGCCTCTTCCAGAATATCGTTCGGTTTCTTCGTACTATCGCCGGTCATGGCGGACCTCGTTTTTCGATTCTTCACTTACAAAATTTGACAATAACTCACGTAACTGCGTTCGGGCCCGGTGCAGCAGTACGCCCACCTCGCTGGTGGTCTTTTTCACCTGGGCGGCGATTTCCCGGTAGCTTTGGCCTTCCAGCGCTGCCAGACAAAAGACCTCCGCCTGTTCGGGATTCAATTGGGTGAGGGCCTGCCGCAAATGCTCCCCCAGCTCGGCATACCCGGCCTTTTCCGCCGGACCGGCTTCCCGGCTGGCAATCTGATTCCAATCGGCCGGCCCGTCGCTGCGGGATATCTGCCGCACCCGCCGGCGAAGCTGATCCAGCGCCTGGTTGGTGGCGATCCGGCAGAGAAACGCCGCCCACTTCCGCACCGGCTCCCGGCGGGCAGCCTCCAACGCGGCGATAAACGTCTCCTGATAACAGTCCGACGCATCCGCCTCATTGCCCAGGATCCGGTATGCCGTACGCCATACCGCCGGGCTATTCTCCTTGACAATCGATTGCCAGTCTTCCATTCGGATCCTTTGTCCAGCAAGCCTCTGTTTCCGCTTCGTTCACAGTATAGACGACCGGGAGGCAGGTTTTATTACAAAAAATTTTATCGTTTCCCAAAACGATGGATCAGGATCAGCAGCAGGGTCAGCAGGAGGGATATCAACAGGCAGGTTCCCAGCGGCAGGAAGACGCGCCAGTTTCTACCGCCGAACGAGACATCCCCCGGCAGATGGCCGACGCCTAGCCGGCCCAGCAGATAAAAAAGCCCCCCCCCCGCCGCGATCATCAGGCCCACCAGCGCCAGATTTTTACCATATTGCTCGAACATATCAGGCCATGCACTTCCAGTAGGGCTGCAAAATCGTTTTCACCTGGCGGATTACGGCTTCCGTTTCCGCCGCCCGCTGGTACACCGGTTCCGAAAGCGGCTGGGGCCACTGGATGGTCTTGCCGCTCAGGCCGGCAATCAGGCTCAGCCAGGCCCGGGGCAGGATTTCCGGGGTATAACCGGAACAGAGCAGATCGACACAGCATCCGACGCACAGTTCCCCGGCCAGTTGCCGCATTTTCGCGCCAATCATCTCAAATCCGGCCATCGTCAGCCCCAGGCTGGTCAGGCTGTCGGCAAAATGCGGATCCGAACCGCCGTAACGGATGATAAGCTGGGGCCGGAATTCCCGGGCCAGCGGAATGATAATTTCGTCGAAAATCCGCTCATAATCACCGTCCCCCGTTCCCGATACCAGCGGCACATTCACCGTAAATCCCTTCCCCGCGCCGCTGCCGATTTCCTCCGCCGCCCCGGTGCCGGGATAAATGCCCGCCTGGTGCAGATCGATGTACAAAACCTGCGGATCGTCATAAAAGGCCTCACAGGTGCCGTTGCCGGCATGGGCATCGGTGTCCAGAATGAGGATTCGCTCCAGCCCGTATGCTTTCCGGGCGTGCCGGCCGGCGATCACCACATCGTTGTAGATGCAGAAACCCTCCCCGTATCCGGCCTTGGCGTGATGCAGCCCCCCGCCGATGCCGACGGCCTTTTCCGCCCGGCCCTGCTGAACCGTATCCACCGCCAGCATCGAATTTTTCACCACGGCCCGCGCCGCCTTTTCAATACCGGCCGGCAGCCGCCCGGTCGCCGGATCCAGATTGTCCTGGCTGACATAGACCGACAGGCTCTGCCGGCTGGGACCGACTTTGGGCCCCCACTCCGACCGGTTGGCGTAGCCCAGGAAAGGCCAGTTTAGATCGTCCGGTTCCTCATCGGCCAGGCTGGCCGCTTTAAGAATATTGATATAATCCGGGGTATGCAGCAGCCGCAGGTCCTCGTCCCAGGCCAGTTCCTCATGGCGGATTACCTTAAAATCCCCGTCCGCCCCAAATACCTCCTGATACGCCTGAAAAAAAGAGACAAACCGGTCGCCCCGGAAGGCATGTCCCAGGCCAAAATCATAATTCTGAATCTCCGGATTATATAGAATCGCAATACTCATGCAAAAACTCGCTCCTCTTACCTGGCGGGATGGGTGCTTTTGTCGAACTTCCGTCCGATACCTCTGCTTATTTTAATCCCTCGGCTGTCAGATCGCAATAGCCTGTCCGATAAACTGTTCCAACCGCATGGTATGCTGCTGTCATATCGCAGTTTCGGAAAATCTCGAAAATAAGTACCGCCGCAGTCGGTACGAAAAACTTTTCCCTGGCTATATTTTCCGGTTGACGGGTCCAGCCGGTATGATAAAATACTCTCAGGTAGTTGACTATGTCTAATAGCAGAGAAACTCTTATACCGGATTGGAATGGCTGCCCCTGCAGTGGGGCCAACCTGGAAAAACTCCTTCAGCCGGCCATTTTAACAGTGCTGGCCCGGGAGGATTTGCACGGGTATCGCCTGGTCCAGCAGTTGGGGAGTATGGCTCTGTTTCATGGGCAATCTCCCGATGCCAGCGGCGTGTACCGGTCTCTCAAGTCCCTGGAGCAGCGGGGGATAGTGAAATCCAGGTGGGATGTCTCCGCCCAGGGGCCTACCAAACGGCTCTATCACCTGACAGCCGCCGGCTTGAAATGCCTGGACCGCTGGACCGCGACTCTGCGAAATTATCAACAGGCCATGAACCAGCTTTTGGCCGAAGCCCAAAAACTTTTACCGCATTCCCCGGTTTCCTGATGGGGCAAGGTCCTCGGATCCGGTAGCCCGTGGAATCCTTTCTGCTGTTTTGCCAATACCGGCAAGGAGTAAATGCTATGCGTGATATCTGGATCTGTGCCACTCAGGAATTGCTGCGCCGCAAAGGGCGAACCGCAATGAATATTCTCGGTTATGGTTTGGCGGTGGCGATCACGGTAGTCCTGATCAGCCTGCTGCTGCTCTCCCGCCAGTCGGCAGCCCGTATCCTTACCACCACCGGCACCCATTTCATTGCTTTTCTGCCGGGTTGTTGTCCCAATAACTGCCTTCCTTCCGCCGCGAATCCGGACGAAGGATTATTTTTCAATGGTGTGCAAACGCAGCTCCTGCCGGCCGACCTGGTGGACAAGGTGAACGAATTTCCCAGCGTCAAGGAGGCTGCGCCTTTTCTGGTCTTTCGTTTTAAAGATCCCGCTGACGGCCTGCCGTTTACAGTCGGTGGCTTCGATCCCCGTAATCGCACCGCCGTCGATTCCACGTCCTGCGCCTCTTCCGACATCCTGGAAGGACGTTTCCTCACCCCTGAGGACCGCAGGGTTGTCATGCTGGAAGAAGGCTACGCCCGGGCGAAAAATCTTTCCGCCGGCGGCAGTATCATGATTGCCGGACATTTATTCACCATCCTCGGCGTGGTCAATCCCGGTATTCGCCCCGCCAAGGCCGATGTCTATATGCATATTCAGGATGCCGAACAGGTTATTAATCAGCGGCTGACCTCTCCTCTCGACCACCAGTTTAATACCCTGCTGGTGGAAACCGCCGGGGCTAAATCCCAGGATCAGGCCATTCAGGCCGTCAA
>JAKJEP010000128.1:8366-8614 GCA_022705365.1 Planctomycetota bacterium
TGGGGATCAATGAGGCAGCGGTGTGGCTTCTGATTGTAGTGATCGGCCTGGGGGCGGTTGCCTGGGCCACCAAATCCCAATGGGCGTCCATAATCGAACGCCGCCGCGAGATCGGCATCCTCAAGGCCCTCGGCTGGACCGATACGGTTGTGCTGGGACAAATCCTTACCGAATCCCTCGTACAGGCCGTCATCGGCGGTATCGTGGGCTGTCTGGCAGCTATTTTGATTCTGCTGCTGGTGCCGACC
>JAKJEP010000129.1:0-2979 GCA_022705365.1 Planctomycetota bacterium
TTTTCACTTTTGGCCAGCAGATTCGAAGCGCCGGATAGCTCACTGATGATGACACGCCGGCTGTTTCCCACCTCCTCCGGATTAATATGCTCGTAAAAACGCGATTCTTTGCTTACGGCATGAACATGCATCCCCCCTTTGTGGGCAAAACTGGAAGTACCGACGTAGGGCTGGCTCAGAGGCAGATTCAGATTCGCCAGCTCATACATATACCTTGAAATTTCGGTCAGACGGCTTATGCTTTTTTCCTGTAAACACCGGCAGCCCATCTTCAATACTAGATTCGGGATGACTACACACAAGTCGGCATTTCCACAGCGTTCCCCAAAACCATTGATCGTTCCGTGAACCTGCATCGCGCCGGCTCGCACCGCTGCCAGGCTGTTGGCTACCGCCAGCCCGGCATCGTTATGGGTATGGATCCCCAGGGGAACCGGAATCTGCCCGGCCACCTCTGTAACGATCTGCTCGGTCTGTGGTACCAGACTGCCCCCATTGGTATCACATAATATCAGCCGGCAGGCCCCAGCTTCCGCCGCCGCCTCCAGCACCTTCAGGGCATATTTGGGATTTTCTTTATATCCGTCGAAAAAGTGCTCCGCGTCAAATAAAACTTCCCGGCCTTTACTGCGCAAATACTGCACCGATTCGGCAATCATCCGCAGATTTTCATCCAGGCTTACACCCAGTACTTTTTTGGCCTGCAAATCCCATCCTTTGCCGACAATGGTTACTACCGAAGCAGGGCACTTCTGCAGCGACTGAATTCCGATATCCTCGCTGACTTTTTCCCCTCTCTTGCGGGTCATGCCAAATGCAGCTATTTTACTGCTCTTTAAGGTGTGCCTGGCAATTTCGTGGAAAAAGGTTTCGTCTTTGGCATTGCTAAGCGGATAGCCGCCTTCAATATAATCCACTCCCAGTTCATCAAGTTTCAGCGCGATGGCTAACTTATCTTCCAGGGTGAAAGCAATTCCTTCTCCCTGGGCGCCATCCCGCAAGGTCGTATCATATATTTCCACTTTTCGTGGATTTTGCTTTTCTGTCTGATTTTGTACCATATTTTATATCTCAAGGAATAATAGTTCATTCGAGCTAAACAAAACATGGATTTTAGCATAGATTTCTCGCTGCTTACCAATAAAATTCCCGATTCCCGGCCGAATAAACTATTTTGACACCCATGACAAAGGAAATTTTGGGGCCACAAATCCATAAGTCAATATTATATAACCAATTATGACGCCAGCATCAAAAATCTTCGATCCCTTATTCTTGGAAAGCCAGAGCCGTTTTTGGATGTCCATATCGACTTTTGACGGTTCCATCGATTATAGTGAAATAAATCCTATGACGTTGCATAAATACATCGTGATTTTATTTTTTCCCCAAATGTAACCAAATTTTTAGAATTAATTTCAAAAAACAATTTTTACCAAACAAAACGTTGTAAAAAAACAACAAATTATGGCTTCGGCGTTGATTTTGGTCATCATTAAACTTGACTTATCCTCAGTTGAATTGTATTTTTTTGTATATATTTACAGTATGCCGTGTTGGTCGTTGAGCGGCCACGAAAATCAAATTGCCGTGGTGAATCTATATAACTATTTATCTTGAAGAAACTTACAACCAGTGAGCGCAAAACCAAAACAAAAAAAAATGCCAAGCCGATTATTGCAATTCGGTCAACTTGGCAACAATCTCATTAAAAACATGCCTTTGGGGGTTATTACCTTTGATGTGAATCTTTCCATTACCGATTCCAACCAATATGCCCAAAATATTCTTCATCCCAATCCCAACATTGCAGAAGCCTTGACCGCCGGTTCTTCCCTGGAAAGCAAAATCGATTGGCATACAGCCCTGCGGGAAGCCTTAACTTCCACCCAGCCTCTAACATTTGAGAATATTTCCTATTCGAAAAACGGGGCCAATTGCCTGCTCCAAATTATCTGTACCCCTTTAAGCGAGGAAAAGACCGGCCATCAACTTGGGGGCATCCTGTTGATCGAAGACATTACCACCAAGATGGCCATGGAAAAAGATCTGGCTTCCGCCGAACGGTTGGCGGCGGTGGGAAAGCTGGCGGCCCGGGTCGCCCATGAACTCAATAATCCCCTGGACGGAATCCTGCGGTATTTGAATCTGGCCCTGCGGTTATCGGAGCAAAGTGAAAATCCCCAGGTTTGCCATTATCTCCAGGAGTCGCGGAAGGGGTTGCTGCGCATGGTGCAGATCATCAGTGAGTTATTGGAGTTTTCCCGCAGCACCTACTCCTCGTTTGAGGATGCCGACATCAACAAAATTGTGGAAGATGCGGTGAAGGCGATGGACTCGCTGGCCGATACCAATCACGTTACGGTGATCCGCCATTACGCCGGGGATATGCCCAATATCCGCAGCGGGAATCTCTTTCAGGTATTTTGCAACTTAATCAAAAACTCCGTGGATGCCATGCCCGAGGGGGGGACCCTGGAAGTCACTACCCGCTGCGACTCGCACAGCGCGGTCATCGAGTTTGCCGATACGGGAACCGGAATCCCGCAGACGGTTTTGGGGAAAATTTTTGAACCGTTTTATACCACCAAACCGGCTGGCAAGGGAACCGGGCTGGGACTGGCCATTTGCAAGGATATCATCGAACGGTACAACGGCCAGATTGGGGTTGCCAACCGCCAGGAGGCGGGCGCTGTTTTTACCATAACCATACCGCTGGAAATGACCAGCCGCTGCCGATAGACACCAGAAACAGGAGAGCCAAATAGAATGGCCGTCAAAAAAATCTTGATTGTAGATGACGATTCCATCATTCGCGAGTCGCTTTGTGAATTTCTCAAACTGGAAGGGTATCAATCGCGCGGGGCGGGCAGTTTTACCGAAGCGTTGAAGGAACTGGAAAAGCAGAATTTCAATCTGGTGATCACCGATGTCAATATGCCGGAGGTGGACGGCTTCGAATTGCTGCGGGTCATTCGC
>JAKJEP010000129.1:2989-8573 GCA_022705365.1 Planctomycetota bacterium
GCAAGCGGTACCCCGAACTGGTTACCATTGTGATTACCGGGTACGGCACCATCGAAAGTGCGGTGGAAGCCATCAAAATGGGGGCCTATGATTATCTGACCAAACCGATTGTGGATGATGAAATCCGCATGCTGGTCAGCCGGGCGCTGGACCAGCAGGCCCTGCTGGAAGAAAACCGCAATCTGAAGGATCAGTTGCGCAGCCGCTTCGGCCTGGAAAATATCGTGGGGCATGATTACAAAATGCTCAAAATCTTCGACCTGATCGAATCGGTAGCCGAAAGCAAAGCCACCGTTCTGATTACCGGGCAGAGCGGAACCGGCAAGAGCCTGATCGCCCGGGCCATACATCACCGCTCGGACCGCATGGAGAAGCCCTTTGTCGAATTGAGCTGCGGGGCCATGCCGGAGACGCTGCTGGAAAGCGAACTGTTCGGCCATGTCAAAGGCTCCTTTACCGGGGCGACCGGCGATAAAAACGGAAAATTTCTGGCCGCCGACGGCGGGACGCTGTTTCTGGACGAAATCAATTCCGCCTCGCCCGCCCTGCAGATGAAGCTGCTGCGGGTTTTGCAGGAGCGGCAGTTTGAGCCGGTCGGCAGTAACGAAACCAAAACCGTCGATGTCCGGGTGATCCTGGCCACCAACAGCAATCTGCAGGAGGAAGTAAAAGCCGGCCGCTTTCGCGAGGATCTGTATTACCGCATCAACGTGGTCAACATCGAATTACCGCCGCTGGCCCAGCGGAAAACCGATGTGCCGCTGCTGGCGGAAAAGTTCCTGGCCGCCATGTGCAAAACCCACGGGAAAGAAAAGACCGGCTTCACCGCTGAGGCGGTACAGTATCTGGAACGGTACCACTGGCCCGGCAATGTCCGCGAGCTGGAAAATGTGGTCGAACGGGGCGTAGTCCTGGGCAAAAACAGCCAGATGGGCAAGGAAGACCTCCCCCAGCATCTGCTCGATGCGGTCGATCAGCAGAAAACCGGCGGCTTCAAGCAGCTCAGCCTGCGGGAAGCCCTGGAAGAACCCGAAAAGAAAATCCTGGAGGCCACCCTCCGCCAGCACAACTGGAACCGCCAGGTAACGGCGGACGTTCTCCAGATCAACCGCACCACCCTCTACAAAAAAATGAAATACTTCGGCCTGGAATCCGATCCCATGATGCAATCTTCACTGTCCACCTGATTGCCGCGGGTGGTTCTTTCTCCCCGGTTTTCTATTGCCTTAATTCATCCAGTTCTCGGCCAGTTCCATTAAGTCCTCCAGCGTGACATAATAATCGCGATTGAAATCGCCCGGCTGATATATTAACGCCTCGTTGAAATGCAGGTAGTACGCCCAGGGACGGTTCCGCCAGGTGGAGCGATATTGGCACACCTGGGTATTATCGTAATCGGTGCACATCCACCAGGTGTTCAAAAACAGGGCGTAATCGACAAAATCGACCGCCTGGTTGCCGTCCAGGTCGCAGGGATGATGCAGGCTCAGCGGACTGTCGGCACAAGCCTCGGCGGAGACCGCGCTGACCGTCCGGTGGAAATCGGTAAAGTACAGCAGGCCGTTACCGGCGATCACCGGAGAGGACATCGAGGTTTTCTGGGCCACAAAGCTGGAACCGACCTGTCGTTCGATGATGTCGAAAATCTGACCTGTTTGGGTGTCGATGATACAGATCCGCTTGATGGGATCGGCGGCGCCGGAGGGGCTGCCAGCCAGGGCATAGAGAACGCCATTCTCAACCATCCCCAGCGAAAGCAGCACACTGTTGTTATAAGGATACGAAAAAGTGCTGTTCAGGTTGATCTGCCATTTTATATTGTCGTTGGGATCAAAGGCTGTGATCGATGTGTTGGTCTGTCCCACATAGCGGCGGCCATCCATACCGCTTACCTCCATACCGGTAAACAAACCGGGGATGTTGTAGAAGATACCATTAAGGACCGAGGCCACCCGGCCTTCCTGCGGTTCCAGCACATAGATGGAGCTGTCCTCACCGGCGGCGTAGATACGGCCGACGGCATCCACCGTCAGCGAGAAACCTTCGCCCATACCCAGGCGGGTAATCCATTTGAGGGCGCCGTTGGGAGTGACCGCGCGGATATAGGAGTCATCGAAGCTGACGTAGATCGTGCCGTCCGGTCCGAGGGCGGGCGGATTCCAGGCGGAGAAAGTGTCCGGGTCAGCCGGGTCGAAGGGGCCGATGGCCGGATCACGCAGGTCGATGCTCCAGAAAACCGTACCGTCAGCCGGATTGAGAGCCAACAGGTGGGTATCATCTTTGGTGTTCAGATAGATCGTACCATTGTCAGCCACTACCGGCGAGGTACAAATCCCCGCCCCACCCAGGGATTGGGTTTGCCAGACTATCGAGCCGTCGTTGGGATTGAGGGCGTAGAGGACCGGGCGAAAGAGACTGCCGATATAGATATTGCCGTCCCGACCGATGGTCGGGGAGACCTGCATCGCCACAGCCGTTTGGCTGGCGGTGGGAACCGTGAACCGCCACAGTTCACTGCCGTCGGGGCCTAGTGCGTAGAGTGTGCCGTCCTGGGAACCGAAAAACACCTTACCGTCATCAGCCACCGCCGGCGAGCAGTACACAATCCCGCCGGTGTTATGCGTCCAGCGTAACTGCCCTTGTTTGTCCAGGGCATAGAGCTTGCCGTTTTTCGCCCCTAAATAGACGCTGCCATCCGGCCCCACCGAGGGGGTTTCGATTAGCTCCAACCCGCTGTCAAACTGCCACACTTCCTCCCCATCGGCATTAACGGTATAGAGAATCCCGTCCTCGCAGACGATATGCAGATTATTGTCGGCCCCCCCCACCAGCCCCGTCGTCACCGCCTCCGGTGTGTGATACTGCCATTGAATGCAGCCCACCTGCGGACCGGCAAAATTCGCCAGCCCGGTCCGCTGCACATCATGCCCCTGCGTCTTCCACAAGGCCTCCACTGGTGCCCCGACCGCATCGGGATGAATCGTAAACGGCGTTTCCTGCTGGACATAATCGATACCCGCCGGCTCCTCATGCGCGGCAATGGCCACCAGGCACTGGTCGGAATTCGCATCCGGCACCGTCCACTGATAGCTGCCGGTGTTGACAATATCATCGGCAATGGGCAGCCAGTCGGTCCCGGCGTTGAGACTGTAGCTCAGGCCTATCGTCCCTTCATAGTTCCTGCTCTCCCAGGCCAGCCGATGGACACTGCCCGCCGCCCAGAGTTCCCCGCCTTCCGGTTCGGTCATCATCAGCCTGGCAAAGCCGGGGACCTCATAGGCCCCCATATCCGCGATTTCGCTGCCGTTTCGGTCCCCGTCCTGCGGCCGAAAATTGCCCTCCAGATCTTCATAGACCGTCAGCCACCCGGACCCCGCCGCCAGATGAAAATCATCTGCCGAAATAAACCCCGGATCACTGCTGATGTTCCCCGTCCCGCTGGTCCCCTCCGGCCAGCAGCAATACGTCAGAACGCTGGTATTATTGGTAAAGGCATCCGGCGTATTTCCCCAGATAATACAATTGGCCAGCTTGCCGTCGCAGCTATTCAGGACCCCCTGCGTCGTCCCGGTATTTTGCGTGATGGTGCAATTGAGGATACTGCCGTCGCAGTTGTGAATCCCGCCGCCGTAATCCGCCTGGTTATTACAAATGAGGCAGTTCAGAATGAGGCCGTTGCAGGCGGCGATCCCCCCACCGTAAACCGCGGTGTTGCCGGCGATGACACACCGGCTGATTTTGCCCTTGCAGCCCCAGATGCCGCCCCCGGCGGAGGTGGCTGATGGTGGGGTAAGTATCAGTCGAATTGCCGGCGATCCCGCCGCCGTTGGTGGCCCCCGCTCCGCCGGTAATGGTAAAACCAGCCAGCAGGCAGGACGAATTCTCCTTATTGGTGAACTTCACAACGGACGTAGTGCCGGTACCCTGAATAATAGTTGCCGCTACTATATTTGGATCATCCGGATCCGTGGAGCGCAGGGTGAGATTCTTCCCGTTGAAGCTGATATTTTCGTTATAGGTCCCCGGCGCCACGATAATGGTGTCATAATGAGCCGCCGCGGTGATCGCCGCCTGGATTGTGGCATACTGCGCCGGCACCAGCCGGTCCGCCGCCCCCGCCGGCCGCACCGAAAAGATCCCCGCCAAAACCGCCAGAATCACCAGTGCCTGTTTCAGATATTTCCCTGCTTTTCGTTCCATTGTTTTACCCTTTCCAATATGTTTGTCCCGATATTTTTTGTTTATCCTCATCACGTTTGGATTATTTTCCATATCTGTTAAAATCCCGGCCAGGTGTAGCCCCAATATCCGCCAATCAGCTCCAACGTGCCTGTCGCATTGCTGCATTGTGTTAGAAACTCTTCACTACCCATAGAGCCAACATGACCATCAAAATATACTAGATTACCGCTTCCCATTCTTTTGGGAAATTCACCAAAATACATGAAAGTTCCAGATACTATATGATAAGCACCCATAGAATCATCTCCTGCATAGAAAAGATTGTATGTTTGAAATAATGATATACTGTTATCAAAAGCAAAATAATCCCGATAATCCTGTTCATAAAGCATCATGACACCGGAAGGATTGGGCAGAACTAGTTCCGGATTAGCTCGACAGGCTTCAAAGTTAGTCGCATGACCATCATTTCCTTCACAATATCCCGCTTGCCCATTGAGGGAATAACTCCACATAGGACCGGGAGGATTTTGCGTACCTTGCCCATCCGGCCACCCCCAGACATACGGCCCATGTACACCGATAGCAGAAGATGGTTTGGGATTCATTTTATTTTTAAATGCCGGACAAACAAAAGGGGAATAGGTTTGAACATATTCCCAGATATAGCCGTATTCAAAGGCTTTGGTCAGGGAATCGGTCGTCTTGGTAAGCCAGTTAGCGGCCGGATCACCCTGTTCAGTGCCGATTTCATCAAATTCAATGCCCCAGCCCGGGATCTTATCCTCATAATCCCGGGCATACAGCAGGGCCGCCGCCCCCAGTGTCTTCAAATTCGCCAGACACACCGCCCGCTTCCCCGCCTCCCGCGCCCCCGTCAGCCCCGGCAGCATAATAAAGGTTAATAAGGTCAGGCACCCAACAACCACCATCAGTTCCGTCCGCGTAAAACCCGTTCGTCTCTTTCTCTTTTTCATTTTATCATTCTTCTCTTCATTCAAAACCCGGCCAGGTAAAGCCCAAATAGCCGCCGCACAGTTCCATCGTCCCTTCCGGGGTGCTGCGAATCTGCCGATATTCTTGGCTGGACATGCTGCCTACATGGCCGTCAAAAAATACCATATTTCCTAATCCCTGTTTTCTGGTTACCGATCCCTCCGCAAATACTCCGCTAAGCATATGGAATCCGCCCAGCGAATCTTCTGCATTGGAGGTACTATTATGAATGGGATTAAATAATGTTACACCATTATCGAAAGAGGCATGATCCATCTCATCCTGTTCAAATAGCATCATAACACTCGTGGGGCTGGGCATTACCAGTTCCGGATTGGCCCGGAATTGCGGATCATTCATACTGTGAGCCGCCTGACCATTGAGAACATAATTCCACATCGGCCCC
>JAKJEP010000012.1:0-8983 GCA_022705365.1 Planctomycetota bacterium
AAAGTAAAGCTGTCAACCGATGAGGCGGGGTATCAGGGCCTGCGGGTCCGGATTATGGCCGACGGGCAGGAGGAGTTATCCCAGGAGAGCGGCCTGGCGGTGGTGGTAAAACCGCAGTTGTATCCGAAATGCGATCCAGACAGTTATTTTGGCACCTGCACCGCTGACCTCGGCCCGGAATCCATGTTCCGGCTGGGCTGTAGTGCGGTCCAGTATCCGGCGGTATGGAAATATTTCGAGACCAATCCGGATGAATACCACTGGAGCTGGATTCCGGGGGCCTGCCGGGAGGTGAAAGAACGGGGTGGCCGCCTGCTTTTGAAGCTTCAGCCGCGTCCGCCGGACTGGGCCGCCTGGAAGGTGGAAGGCAAGCCGAATCTGGCCGGGTATCCCTCGCCGGAGCATATGCAGGACTGGCAGGATTTCGTGCATGATGTGGTGGAACAGGTCAAGGGGGATATTTATAGAATTGAGGTGGATAATGAGCCGGATCTGAGCGAGTGGCTGCATCCGGGCCTGACGCTGGAGGAGGGAGCGGAATTGTATTATCAACTGCTCAAGGCCGCCTATGCCGGGGCCAAAACGGCCGATCCGAATTGCGTAGTCGCCGGGCTGGGCGTCAGCGGCAGCGATTACCACGGCGGCTTGAAATTCTGCCGTGCGGTCCTGGAGAAAGACCCGAAGCTGGTCGATTTATTCTCCGGCCATCCGTATGCGTTTGTGCGCTATTACGGACCGGATCAGAAGCCGACCGGCCCGGAAGAAAACGGCCAGGCGGCCCTCTGTCAGGCCGCCTTTGAGATGCTGGAGGAATTCGGCAAACCCCGGCGGATGTGGATCGGCGAGCTGGGCTGGGCCTTGAATGTAAATTCGCCGGTGCTGAGCGACTATTCGCTGGATTTTGCCGCCACGGTCGCCCAGTCGCTGATGATTGGGTATGTCAGCGGGGTGGAAACATATCTCTGGTTTTCCCAGTATGGCTGCAACGAGGGTGGACATGAATATGGCCTGTTTCGTGGTCGGCCTGCCTATGCCCTGCCAGCCGCCTGTGCGTATTCCACCTGTGCCCGCATGATCGACCGGACCACCGTAGCCGGCCCCGTCAATCTGGGTGGGAATATTCGTGCCTGGCGTTTTGACGGCAACCGGCAGGATCAATCAGTAATGGCTCTGTGGACCGTTGCAGGATCGGCACGGCTGGTCTGCCAGTTACCGTCGGATGCCCGGATCGTGAATTCTTTCGGTCGAAACCTGCCTACCGCTAAAACAGTGGAACTGGACCTGGGTCGAATGCCGGTTTATATTGCCGTTCCCCTTTCTCAGGCGAAGGAACTGGCCGAAAAAATTGCTCAGGCGGAACTGAAGGTAAAAGATCCCTTGAAACTCAACCATGCCTATCTGGCCAGCCGCCAGGAACTGCATATCGTGATTTCCAATCAGATTAACAAAGATATTTCCGTCCGGCTGCAGGTAGCGAACCAGAAGAAATCCTTCGTAATTAAACCCGGAACCGAAAATGTACCAATAACGTTGCGTAATGCCCCAACCGGCGACCTGGACATTCAGGTTGATTCAGAATTTGGTCGGCAGACGAAAACGCTGACAGTCGATCTTCTGCCGATCAACTATCTAAAAACAATTCATATTGACGGCGACGTGGGCGAAATGGAGGCCTTGAAGCCGATGGTCCTCACCGAGCGAAGGGATGTCCTGCCCGCCGATCCCGGAATCCCCTGGAGTGGCCCGGAGGATCTGAGTGTCCGCGCCTGGCTGGGCTATGATGCGGAGAATCTCTATTTCGCCGCCCGGATTACCGATGATACCCATGTTGTGGACCGGGAGGATTATATCGGCTTCTGGGAGTCGGACAGCATTCAGTTGGCTTTGGATCCGGAAAATGATTCACAGAATGATTATAATAGAGATGATGTTGAAATCGGCCTGGTGTCAGGCAAGGATCAGGTTCTGGTTTATATGACTGCTCCCGACCGCAAACCAATCACTGCCCAGGCCAGCATAAAACGGACAGGCACCGAGACGGTTTATGAGGCCGCGATTCCCTGGGGAGAGTTGGGTATCGAACCGCCGCAACCGGGCAAAGTCATGGCGCTCAATTTCATAGTAAATGATAATGACGGCCAGGGCCGCTTATATTGGATGGGCTTAACTCCCGGCATTGCCGAAGGCAAAAATCCGGGTAGGTACTGCCAGTGGGTATTCGGAAAATAGTTCCATCCGCTCCATTCAGAAATCAGGCCTGGAATTTTCAATCCACGCAAAGTAAAAATGCCCGCTGACCACTCAATCGGATCAGCGGGCTTTGGTTTGTGCCGCTCACCATGCCGCCGCGAAAACCTCTTCTTCCCGCAATCTTCAGCCTTCTGTGTTCGGCATGGTGCAAAACCTCTGCCTGACCAAACCTAATCAGGCACCGCACATCATCGCTTTTCTATTTATATTATACACCCGAAAAGGCAATAAGCCAAATGTGACGCCAGTGTCATACCCAGGCCGCATAACTCACAGACTTTCGATTTTCAGCGGTCTTTTTGCCGTCTTCTTCGTTCTTTTCGCTTTCTTCCGGCGGAAAACAGCCATCTGATTTTGTATTTAGCGGACGTGTAAAATCAGATATTTTTTCCCCTAACGCTTCCTCCGGATCGATAATTCAGCAGAGAAAGCCTAAGAGCCTTACAACGGACGTTCCCTACCCTGGAACCTGGTATGCAATTTCATTCGCTGATATTTCTGGTATTTCTGGTCTTTTCTTTGGCGGGTGGATTTTTGCCCGGCGCAGCGCTAATGGCCGTTACCGGGGAACGGTTCCAGTGAATCGATAAAGCAGAAAACCGCGGTTTTTGTCGTGGGCGATCAGGTGGAAATCGTCTGGATGGGCGGCAATAATCCGGTTGAGCTGGTGATTGGATGGATCCCGGAGTGCGGTTGGCGGGGCGGGTTCCGACAGGACCAAGACGGACCCGAAGTGCCCTTCAGCAATCCGGTTTATCGTATCGTCGGGGCTGGCTGCTGGGGAGCGGATTATCCTGCCGCTGGCCAGGTGGAGAATCGACTGGTTGCTGCACAAAACCGGTTCGTTCACATCCTTCTGCTCGGCCAGCCACTGGCCCATACGATAATAGCACTGATAACCGAGCAGCATGGGTTCCCGGCTGGTGATCAGGCGGTGTTCCAATGCGGCATACCCGGCGAAATAAAGCCATCCGATCCCTAGATAGACCAGCAGGAAAGCGATGGATATCCAATTTTTTCGAGAGGCGTCGCGGTCCAGCAGTGCCAGTGCCCAGACACTCCAACAGGCATAGCCCACGTCCGAATGGCACAATTATAATGGGGATGGGTGGTGAAAGTGGAGGAAGACACGGCTGGCACAGCCGTGGCACAATTATGTGGGATGGGGGATGAAGATGGAGGAAGAGAACGGCTGGCAATCAGCGGAGGCGCTAGGTGTTCATGACGGCGCGGAGGCCACGTACGGAGTCGAGGAGGCTGACCAGGTGACGGAGGCGGGCGACGCGGCGGACGAGGTATTGGGGGCGGAGGAAGAATTTGCGATAGGCCCGCTGATAGAATTCGTGAATCTGTTCCCGGGAGACGGTGGGCAGTTTCATGACGGGGTTGGCAAAATCATATTCGTCCCAGTTTTCGGTGGTCAGCAGGCCGCGGGCTTTGGCCCATTGGAACATGTCCGTGCCGGGGAAGGGAGTGGCGATATTGAAGATGGCGACATCGGTGTTCAGCTCGATGGCGAAATCGAGGGTCTGCCGCATGGATTCGAGGGTTTCGCCGGGATTGCCGAGCATATAAGCGGCGCGGACGTCGATGCCGGCCTTTTTGGTGATGGCGACGGCGCAACGGGCCTTATCGAGGTCCGCGCGTTTACCGACGTTGGCCAGGATTTCTGGGCTAGCGGATTCGATACCGTACATGATCTGGTGACAGCCGTGGGCTTTCATGTCGTCCAGGAGCAACTGGTCAATGGTATCGACGCGGCTAAAGCAGCTCCAGGTCAAATTCACATGCAGTTCTTCGAGCCGCTGGCAGAAGGCGTGGACCTCTTTTTTGAAGACGGTGAAGGTGTCGTCGTAGAAGCAGATTTCCTTGATACCGTAGGTGTCCTGCAGATGCTTGACCTCTTCGGCGACTTTACGGCCGGAACGGACGCGGAGTTTATTGCCGAAGATACGATAACAGAAGGTACAGCGGCCCGGGCATCCGCGGGTGGCCAGCATGGAAACGGCAGGCAGGCGTTTGGCGGCTCCGGCGGAGGGATAATATTTGTCCATCGGCAAGAGGTGGTAGGCCGGCATGGGCAGGGAATCCAAATCCTCGATGAGAATCTGGTCGGGATTGTGGATGATTTGGTTATCCTGGCGATAGGAGATGCCGCGAATTTCGGCGAAGGGCTTATGGGCGGCCAGTTCGGTGATCGTAATCTCGCCTTCGCCGCGTACCACGACATCGACGGCCGGTTCGGCGAGGGTTTCTTCCGGCAGGACCGTGGGATGGACCCCGCCCATCACCAGGCGACAGGCGGGCCACAGGCGGCGGGCCTGACGGGCGATTGCCAGGGCGTTGCTGATGATGGGAGTGGTGGCGGTGATGCCCACCAGATCAAACTGGCCAAGCTGGGCAAGTGCGTCTGCGATATGATCCAGGGGCAGACGTTCGGCATGGGCGTCGCAGATGAGTACCTGGTGGCCCTGTTTTTCCAGTACGGAAGCCATCCAGGCCAGACCCAGCGGTGGCATAACACAGGCGATATTTTTCCAGACGTTCCCATCGCGTTTTACCCAGGGGGGATTGACAAACAAGATACGCATCATTCGGTCCTTTCCGTCCATCATGTTCTTATTGCAACACCCATTCCATCGGAAAAAGAAAAGGCCGACTAAACGATACGATGTGAATAATCGTTACAACCGTGCCGATCCGCAGAAAAGAACCTTTTTTGGGGAAATAAAAACCGGAGGTGTGTTTTTATCGGACCAGGCCAGCCCAGGCAGAGCATATAGATCCGCGATAAAGAATTCGAGCGAATCAGGCCGATAACAAAAGGGATATGCCTGATGTAACCAGCAGAAAGTACCTGATACCGATCGCAGGGATTACCCTGGGCCTGTATGTTTGCGGGCTGAGCAGCCAGTACAAGCTGACGCCGGACAGCAGCGAATATGTAGGAACGGCAGAATCGCTGGTAGAGGGGCATGGCCTAGAGTTTAATCATGTCCGCGGGAGTAAATTTCCTCCGCTGTTTGCCCTGTCGATGGCGGGGGTAACCGGACTGCTGGGGCAGGACGAAGTGCCGATCCTGTTGATGAAACTGCTGCAAACGGTGCTGGCGGTTTTGCTGGCGGTCGGGACCTGGCGGCTGGCCGGGAAATTTGTTTCGGCCAACCTGGCCAGGCTGACGGGGCTTCTGGTGCTGACCAATATTACGGTATTTCAGCATACGGTGTATATACTGTCGGATATGCTGTATGCATGCCTGACGATCTGGTCGATCCTGCTACTGGAAGAGAGCCAGACCGAAGGGAAAGGAAAGTGGATCGGCGGTTTGCTGCTGGCAAGCCTGGCCTGGCTCACGCGATCGGTCGGATTGACGTTGGCGGGAGCCATTTTTATGTGGTCACTGACAAGTACCCGAACCAAATCCGGCTGGCGAAAATATGCCCTGGCCGCCCTGATGCCGGTGTTCGTCGCGCTGCCGTGGCTGTGGTGGAGGCTGTCGTTCCCGACGGGAGGTCTGGGGTACATGGAATACTGGATGGAAATAACCGGCCAGAAGACGCTGGCCGGGATCCTCGTTAATCGGCTCAGCGAAATGGTACCCATTCTGCTGATGCGGATAACGCAAATTGTACTGAATATTGAAAGCAGGCAGTTCCACTGGTACTTCCAAATACCTGTGCTGATCGTTATCCTGACGGGATATGCCGTTTCCTGGCAAAAGAAGCCGCGGCTGCTGTCATGGTACCTGTTGTTGTATATGACGGTTATGAGTGTCTGGTTCGATCAGGGGACGCGATTCTACCTGCCGGTGCTGCCGGGGTTATTGATTTTCGCGGTGCTGGGGCTGGACGCCTTGCGGCTGAAACTTACGGCACTCTCCGAAATTCGAAAGGAGATCTTCACTGTTTTGGGATTGCTGGTTATGTGCCTACCGCTGTGGGCGGGTATTTTTTCCGGCGGCCGGATGGCCCCGATGGAACTGGTACGGACCGGAGGTATTTATTGTTTGCCGGCCCTGGTTGTACTGGTGCTGATGCTAAGCAATCGTATTGCCCGGATATCCCGTTCCGTGATACGGCAGATTGCCGTCCTGGGTTTTTTGGGCCTGTATGTTCTGATCCAATGGGGATATACCGGGACTTATGCCCTGCTGGAGCACCGTGTCCTTCGCAACCGCGAACCCATGTTAATGGGATACCAGAGGTATTATCAGATGGGGTTATGGCTGAAAGAGCACCGGGATATCCCCGCACCAGTCCTTTGCAGATACTCATCCATCGTGCACCTGGTATCCGGTCAAATCACGTGCCAACCCCAATTGACCGCCCTGGGCAATTACCAGATGTTCCAATCCGGACAGGCAAAATCGTTGATGGTACTGCGTCAACCCGAATTGGCCGGCCCGAATTATGGGATTGATCTGGAAATAGATCTGATTCAACAACTGCTCGATGCCTATGGGGACAATTTCAGGATGATAAGCCTGCCTGACAACGAACGCACGTACCTGGTTTACGAGTATGCGGGAAAGTGAAGTGGTCGGGTCGGCCCATTTTGATGCACATGTTTTTGCGGCACGAATGACCGGTTCCGCCTATTTGAGTTTGAGCTGTTTGTATTTGCCGCGGCGGTGGGCGACGCGGTCGGGGGATTCGGCCTGGACTTTTTCCTCGTAGGCGGCGAAGTTGCCCTGGAACCAGAGGATTTTGCCGCTGCCTTCGAAGATGAGCAGGTGGGTGCAGATGCGGTCGAGGAAGAAGCGGTCATGACTGATGACCATGGCGCAGCCCTGGAAGTCGATGATGGCCTGTTCGAGGACGCGCATGGTGTCCACGTCGAGGTCGTTGGTCGGTTCGTCGAGGAGCAGGAGGTTGCCGCCGTAGCGGAGCATCTTGGCCAGGTGGATGCGGTTGCGCTCGCCGCCGGAACATTCGGAGGTTTTTTTCTGCTGCTGGGCGCCGCGAAAATTGAAGCGGGCGACATAGGCGCGGGAGGCGATGGAGGCGCCGCCGACGTCGATGGTATCTTTGCCGCCGGTGATTTCCTCGAAGATCGTTTTGGAGTTGTCCAGGGCGTCGCGGTGCTGGTCCACATAGCCGATGGCGACGGTGGAGCCGATTTCGATGGTACCGGAGTCGGGTTGTTCCTGTTTGGTAATCAGGCGGAAAAGGGTGGTTTTGCCAATGCCGTTGGGGCCGATGACGCCGACGATGGCGTTTTTAGGCAGGTCAAAGGAGCAGTTTTCGAGGAGGCGTGTGCCGTTATAGCCTTTGCAGACATTCTGGAAGGTGAGAACCTTGTCGCCCAGATGGGGGCCGGTGGGGATCTGGATGAGGACATCGCTGCGGGCGTCGATGGCGGCCTGGCCGGCCATTTTTTCGTAGGCGTTGATCCGGGCCTGGTTTTTCTGGTTGCGGGCACGGACGGAGGTGTTGATCCAGTCCAGTTCCCGGGTGAGGGTTTTCTGCCGCTGGGATTCCTTTTTCTCGGCGATGCGGAGGAGTTCGGCCTTTTGTTTGAGCCAGGAGGAGTAGTTGCCCTCGAAGGGCAGGCCGCAGGCGTTTTCCAGTTCAAGAATCCACTTGGTGATGTTGTCAAGGAAGTAGCGGTCGTGGGTGACGATGATGACGGTGCCGTGGTAGTCGCGGAGGGCGGTTTCCAGCCACTGGACGGTTTCGGCGTCGAGGTGGTTGGTGGGTTCGTCCAAAAGTAGGAGGTCGGGTTTTTCGAGCAGGGCCATGCAGAGGGCGACGCGGCGCCGTTCACCGCCGGAGAGCTGCCCGACCGGGGCGTCATCGGGCGGCAGGACCAGGGCATCGGAAACGATATCCATAAAACGGTCGGTTTCCCAGCCTTCGCAGGCATCGATTTTGTCCTGGAGGGTACCCATTTCTTCGAGCAGTTTGTCCATATCGTCGCCCGGCTGGGGGTCGGCGAGCCGTTCGGAGATGGCGTTGAACCGCTCGACCATGTCGAGGGTGGGCTTGATGGCGGTCTGGAGGTTTTGGCGGACGGTTTTATCCAGTTCGAGCTGGGGTTCCTGGGCAACGTAGCGGAGCTTCATTTTGGGGGAAAGTTTGGTTTCGCCCTGGAAATCGGTGTCGAGGCCGGCCATGATGCGCAGCAGGGTGCTTTTGCCGGAGCCGTTTTCGCCGATGACGCCGATCTTGGCGCCGTAGAAGAAAGAGAGGGAGATGTCGCGGAGAACGACCTTGTCGCCATAACTTTTACCGACATTACGCATTTCAAAGACAAACTGGGGAGGCATTTATGCTGATTCCTTTATCATTTGAGTAAACGGTTCTATTTTACAGAGCGTGAAATCAAATTCCCGGATGGTGAATGGGGGATTTCCCTTTGGTATCGTACCCTCACTAAACAAAAAAGATTTATCGGCGTTGGGCAATCGCTCCCACGATCGGATTGACGAAATTCGGGATCATTTTATCGATCATGATGTCCGTGCAGAGCTGGCGCTGGTACTGGTAGGACTCCAGGCTGGAGAAGCTCCGGACGGGAGTGGGATACTGGCGGATGGAAAGATACAGACTTAGTTGATCTTCCTCTTTGAATTTGCCGGTGCGGACCTGGTAGGCGCCGGTGCGGGATTCGAAGGAAATCCGGGCCTGGAGGCGGCAGTCGTCGGACAGCCCGATCAGGATGGCCGGGTCAAAGCCCAGGGGGCTGGCATGGGGCAGATCGAGCAGGGAGGCAAAGGGGGTGTTCCGGTAGA
>JAKJEP010000012.1:8993-21906 GCA_022705365.1 Planctomycetota bacterium
CCTGGTAATCGAAATCCATGCCGAACAGGACGTCGAGGGAATCGATGTCCAGATTGCTGATGCCCAGGGTAAAGGGGGCCAGGTCCAGAATGAGGCGGTGCTGCTCGTCGGCGGCCTCCAGGGAAGGCGGGTTGACGAACCCGCTGCAGATGCGGTCTCTTTCGATGGTGATCCAGCGATAGGAGCCGGATTCGCGGTCTTCATCGAGGCAGAAATCGCCGGTTTCCCGCTGATAGAAGGTATTCATGGTGGGGAACTGGCGCTGAATCCGCTCGAAAAAATGCAATATGGTATCCCGCTCGGTTGGCAGTTCCAACTCGGTATTGAGATTCATATTGGCATAAAAATCATCACATAAACTACTAAAAGATATGGACATACGGCCAAATCCTTTTCTTTTATAAAACATACATAATTATGGACTATGTAAATTATACCCAATTTGCCGGCTGGGAAGCAAGAAAATTGTCCCTGTTGGTCTCAGCGAACCGGTGGGCCTGTCCCGTGGTAACCGGTATCGGTAATTTTGACAAAACATCAGTATCGATAAGGAGTTAAGATCTTCAGTATGGTTATTAAAAGGTTATGATTTGAAAAAAGTTGCCTCAACTAAAATAGAGCACGATTAGCGTTATCAATCCGATCAGATAACAGTAGAAAGCGAAATACCGGAATCTGGCTTTTCGCAGGAACCAGATCAAAAGCGCGAGGGCGAACCAGCCGACCACGGCACTGACAATGGTTCCGGTCAGAATCGGACCCCAGGCCAAACCGTCCAGGGGAAGCCGGACTACATCGGCCAGGTGGATGAAGGTGGCACCCAGGATGGCCGGTACCCCAATGAGAAAGCTGAACTCCCCCGCCCACCGGCGATGAAGCCCCAGCAGCAGGGCTGCGCAGATAGTGGCTCCGCTACGGGAAATGCCGGGAAACAAGGCCACTCCCTGGGCCAGCCCCACCACGATAGCCGCGGCCAGCCCGAATTGACGCAGGCCCCGCCGGGTATGTTTGCGAAAGTCCGTCAGCAGCAGAAAGGTCCCGGTAATCAGCCAGCAGATGGCCACAACGGAGGGTTTTTCAAAACCGCTTTCTACTGCATTACCGAACAGAACATAAAAAAGGCCTGTTATCAGAATGGCCACCGCCGCCAGGACACTGAAGCGGATACTGGCCGAACGATAAAACATGCCGGCCGGATCCCGGAGTGCCGGCAGAAGATTGTGGGACAAATCCCCGAAATATCGTTTCAGGCTTTGGCGGTAAAATACCAGAACCGCCGCCACCGTACCCAGATGCAGCATCAGGTCAAAGAGGATCATTTCGCGGCTTTCGGGCTGCAAATCAAAGATATGTTCCAGAATCACCAGATGGCCGGAGCTGGATACCGGCAGAAACTCGGTTAATCCCTGGAGAATCCCCAATAATATTGCCTGTAGGTATCCCACTTATGTATATAACTCCGAGAACAACCCCAGATGATAACAGATTTGCAAAACGACGCCCGCATAAATACCGGCCATGATATCATCCAGGAGGACGCCCCAGGCGCCTTTGACTTTTTCCAGTTGCCGGACGGGCGGGGGTTTGAGGATATCAAAAAACCGAAACAGGATAAAGCCCGCCAATGTAATCGTGATTTTTTCCGCGGTTCCATTCGTAAACGACCACAGCCATAAATAAGTAACTGCCTGGCCGCATTGTTCGTCGCTGACGATCATGCTGGGGTCTTGGCCATATTGGGCGATGGCCCGGTCGCCAAAGAGGACCGTGACCACGGCGCCGTGGATGGCTACGGCCAGCAGCACCAGCAGCAGAGGAAGGGGGCCGGTTCCCAGCAGCAGCAGAAGGAGAAAGAGGACGGTTACCACAGCAGAGCCGCAGGTGCCCGGAATCAAGGGTGAGAACCCGGCACCAAAAACTGAAAGCCAGAGTTTATACATACTCAGGATTTACTCCGGCTTTGTTCGAGTACCACTTCCAGATTGGATAAAACGCTTTGCACCTGGCTGTCTTTCAGGGTGAGGATGTCCTTGAGGGCTTCGCCGATGGCGGGCAGGTATTTGGTGATATAACTGCGTTTGAGGGCTTCGTCCCGCTGGCGTTTGACGCCGCGGAGGAAGCGGCCCAGCCCCCGTCCGCAATCGGAGATGGCCAGTTTGATTTCCTTGATGATTTCGGGATAGTGGGCCACGGCTTCTTTGCTTTCGGAGGTAAAGGGGACCCAGACGGAGGCGATATGGACGATGACGGTCACGGGTCCGGCCGGCAGGGCGCCGCGGCTCTGCGAGAGGCCGTAGAGCCTCCAGTTGGTCTGCATGATGGACTTGAAAATGGCACAGGCCGACTGCTGGTAGAGCAGGGGAACGCGGTTGGCAAAGCGGAGAACCCGCATCAGTTCCTGTTCGCCGTTTGGGGAGCCGTTTTTGGCGGTATCGCTGTCTTCATCATCGGTGTCGCCGACCCCGGTTCCACCATAAGCCAGGGCCACTTCAATTTGGAAGGGATTGCCGCGATAGACAGCCGGCGGGCGGGTACAGGAGGTGTAGAAATCGGCGGTTACAACCTGCTGAAGACCTTTGAGCAGTTCCGCCTGGCCGATGGGAACCACGCAACTGGTGCTGGGGGCCATGATTTTGGTTTCATTGATGGTCTGATACAGCTTTTCGGCTTCCGCGTGGGTAAGGGTGTGGGGGTTCTGGCGGGCGGAGAGTTTGGCTTTTTTCAAGATTTCCTGGCTGACCCGTTCGCTGATGCGGGAAAACTCCTCCTGTAAAAATGAGGCCATTGTTTTATGCTGGGAGTCCTTGGCCATTTTCAGCAAGATGCCCAGTTCGACCCCGTAGGGATGCGGCTTGACGGCTTTGGGGACTTCCACCACCTCCTGGACGGAGCGGGCAAAAAACCGTTCCTGGCCGTCGGGCATCAGATAGCGGATTTGGGCGTGGGGATTGGTGATGGCAGTCTGCATGAGATATTCATCGACGCTCTGGCGGCCCTTCTGATAGCGGGCCTGGAGTTCGATTTCGACGCGGGTGCCGCTGCGCACCGGCCAATCGACGGGTGCTTCCACAATCACTTCGGGGCGGTTTTTCTTGGTGTTAATCTGGAGTTCATAATGGTTGGCCTGGCTTTTCGGGCCGGTTTTGCTGTCGATTTTTACACTTTTGCCGGTGGTTAACAGGCCATACATACCGGCGGCGGAGATGCCGATGCCCTGCTGGCCGCGGGCCATGCGCAGGGTGTGAAACTTGCTGCCATAGAGAAGCCGTCCGAAGATATTGGGGATCTGGCTTTTGACAATGCCAGGCCCGTTATCCTGGACCCAGACACAAAAGCGGTCCTCGCCGGTCTGTTTGATGCCGACTTCGATATCGGGCAGTATCTGGGCTTCCTCGCAGGCATCCAGGGAGTTGTCCACCGCCTCTTTGATGGCGGTCAACAGGGCCTTGCGGGGGTTGTCGAAACCCAGCAGGTGGCGGTTTTTGGCGAAAAATTCGCTGATACTGATTTCCTGCTGGCGGGAGGCCATATCTTTGGCCTTGGCCTCGATTTGATCATCGGCAATCTGTTGGGTTTTCCGGCGGGAGCGAGGGGCAGACTCCTTTGGCTCATTCTTGCTATCTTCATCTTCCGGCTCTTTTTTGACAGCCGGTTTTGCCGTTTCCTTTTTCACCGACCCGGCTGGTTTTTTGGGGTGTTGAGCCTTCTGTTCCATCACCGCAACCGCCGCCTCCGACACACCAAAGGCAAAATCCAGTTGTCCTTCCACTTTCGTTGACTTTTTATGTGCCATCCTGGCAACCTCACATTTTCCTAGGGATACCTATCTGTTAAAATAGGGATAATACAACCAGCCGGGATAGTACTCAAGGAAAAACTATAGGCGGTTTCGTCATAAAAAACCCCACGGTTTTTCCAAGGGAGAAACCATGGGGTTACAAATTCCCAAAAGAAAAGATCAGGCCGGGATTATTTCTGACGGAACCGTCAAAAGTCGATATTGACATCCAAAAAGGACACTGGCTCCCCCATAACCAGGGATCGAAGAGCTTTTGACGCTGGCGTCATTTCTTGACGATTCCCAGCGGCAAGACCGTCTTGCCATACACTTCGTTCAGCACCTGTGCAAAACCGGTGTACATCGCCGAAAGGCCGCAGATAATCCCTTCATAACCGGTGAAAGTTTTAAGAGCCGGATTTCCGGTAGCATCACCAGCCGCCAGCAGGAAGAAAAGGACCGTCAATGTAAAAAAGACTACTTGTAAAGCCACGCTTAAGCGGAGCGTCCCGAAAAACAAGACGCCGGTAAAAATCCCCCACATGATGAGGTAGGCGATCATTCCCTTTGTCGAGGTTTTGACTGCCAAACCTGCCTCCGGCAGTACCAACAGCACCACCAGTGACCACCAGAACAAACCATACGAAGTAAATGCCAGTGTTCCAAAGGTATTTTTCTTTTTCCACTCCATGATCCCCACGATGACTTGTGCCAGACCGCCATAACACAGGCCCATGGCCAGGATCATGGATCCCAGCTCGTAAATACCTGCGTTATGCAGATTTAAAAGCACGGTGGTCATGCCAAATCCCATAAGGCCCAGGGGTGCGGGATTCGCCGTCGTATCCTTGATTTCCACCGTGTTTCCATCACATTTCACCTTAGAATCGACATTCGATTCACCCATAATTTGCTCCTTTCCTGTTACCAATAAAACCTGACTAGAACTAAAACGGAATACGTTCACAGACCCAATATACACATATACAACCTGGGATTTTATAAGTATCTTTTTAACAAGTAGTTACAAAATACCCAGTTACAGCATAGCCGCTAAACACCTGACGAAAAGGGTGGGGAACACCCATTTCACCGCCGGCGTTTTAAGCGCCTACCTGTTGGTAATATAGTGATAATAAAGAACATGAGACGTAACGTTTAGCCGCTAGGTCCATGCAATTGATTTAGTTAATGGCTGCCATTGGGCAGTTCACAAATATAGACTTGTTTGACAAAGTCCTGTTTTTTGAACTCTTCAATGGCCTTTTCGTCCGGAGCGGCATCCATGCTGATGGCCAGGATAGCCCGGTTCTGATCTTTGACACGACCGACGCCCATGGTGCCGATATTGATCTTGTGCTTACCGCAGATGGTACCTACGGCACCGATGACGCCGGGGCGGTCATTATTAAAGATAATCATGATAGGCCCTTCCGGCGACATTTCCAGCGAAAAATCGTCAATACCGATAATACGCGGGATATTTTGCCCGATGATGGTTCCGGTAACTTTGCGGTCAGCCTGATCCGTTACCAACCGGGCGGACATGACACTGGAGAAATCCTCCGGAGCGGGATTTTTGACCTCATCAATGCTGATACCCCGCTGTTTGGCCAGGACGGGAACGTTGACAATATTTAAGGGTTCTTCAAAGTGTTTCTTTAGCAGGCCGATACTGAAGCTGGTGGTGACGGCGGCGGTATCGACGGTAGCGATTTCGCCCCGGTAGCTGACTTCCACTTTTTTGATGACACCGGGGGTGATGCTGCTGATGACCATCCCCAGCCGTTCAGCCAGAACACGGTATTTCCTGACGATTTCGGGCAGGGTTTTATCCAGACCCGGCACATTGACGGCATTGCGGACCTGGGTGCCGCGCAGGGCTTCCACCAGTTCCTGGGCGGCGTCAAGCGCCACCTCCACCTGAGCCTCATCGGTACTGGCGCCTAGATGCGGAGTAACGATGCAGTTTTCCAGTTTTTCAAAACCACGGTTTTCCGGCGGTTCCTTGGCAAAGACGTCGAGGGCGGCGCCGGCGATTTTCTTTTGGGCCAGGGCGGCGTATAAATCGTCTTCGTTGATGACCGGGCCGCGGGCTACATTGATAATCCGGGCGGTCGGCTTCATTAAACCGATCAACTCCGCATTGATCATGCCGCGGGTTTGATCGGTAACGGGCACATGTAACGTCAGATAATCACAGCGTTTACAAACTTCCTTCAGATCCGCGACCATCTCAATTCCAATCTGAGCGGCGGATTCCGGAATCGCGATGGGATCGTAGCCGATGACTTTCATTTTCAGGCCCAGCGCCCGGCGGGCGACCGCCATACCGATTCGCCCTAAGCCGACGATTCCGAGGGTTTTTCCATTTAGCTGGGTCCCCTGAAACGACTTGCGGTCCCATTTGCCGCCTTTGAGGCTGTTACAAGCCGGGACTACATACCGCGACAGGGCCATCATCAGGGCAATGGTGTGTTCGGCGGCACTGATGGTGTTGCCGTCGGGGGTATTCATGACCATGACCCCCTTCTTGGTGGCCACCGGTACATCCACATTATCCACCCCTACCCCGGCCCGGGCGATCCCGCGCAATTTTCCGCACTTTTCCAAAACCTTGGCAGTAACCTGCGTACCGCTGCGAATGATCAAACCGTCGTAATCGCCGATGATCGATACCAGTTCATCCTCACTAATGCCGGTTTTAACGGCGACTTCCACATCATCCATGCTTTTTAACAGATCAAGCCCTTCCTGAGCCAGCTTATCCGTGACCAAGATTTTGTACATAGACAAATCCTTTCATTTGCCCGACTCGTAAAACAAACACCATTTCGAGTTAAAATAAAACGATAAGAAAACAAAATTATGATGGTTTGGAAACCGGCTGTCCAGCATATTTTTTTCTTGACGAATAAATCCGGATAAATCATTCTGAAGACCGAAGGCAGCCGCGGGTTGCCAGCGTTTTAAATATTGATTTTACATGGAATAATGGAGAAGGAATCCGGAAATAATTTTTCCGGATGGAATACCTTATGGATAGTAAAAAAGAGCAAGGATTGCTAGCGAAACCGGCCGCCAAACCTATAAACTCCCCTCTGGAAAGCCTTTATGGGATCGGTCCCCTGCGTTTGCGGGACAGTTCCCTCAAAACCGTTCAGGCGTATATTAATCGTGTCAACTTAAAGCACAATGTGGAAATTTTGAAAAAAAAATGCGCCGCCCCGGTGAAATTCTGTGCGGTCGTCAAGGCGGATGCCTACGGGCATAACGCCCGATTGCTGGTTCCGGTTCTGGCTGGCGGGTATGCGGATTACTTTGCAGTCTCCAATATTGAAGAAGCGGAACGCATTTATCCGTTTGCCAAGGGCAAACCGATCCTGGTTTTTGCTCCCCTTTATGAAGGGATCGCACCCGACCTGCTCCAGCTGGCGCAGGCCAGGGGATTTCACTGCACCATCTGTTCCCCGGCAGGCCTGCGGTATGTCAATGATTATATGGAAACCACCGGCCGGTCGCTACCGGTGCAGATGAAGGTGGATACGGGAATGGGCCGGGTGGGCTGCCTGGCGGAGGAATTTGAAGACCTGTACCACGCCATTCGGGAGAAAAAATGGTTCCAGATTACGGGCGTCTATTCGCATTTTGCCAACGCCGACGATCAGGATCTGAGCAAAGCCCGGCAGCAGGCGGCCGTATTCTCGGAACTGGTAACGCGGCTGGGTCTTTCCCAATGGCCCATACTAAAACATATTTCGAGCACCGCCGCGACCATGCAGTTACCGGAAGCCCATTACGATATGATCCGCTGCGGCATCGGGATGTATGGTTATACCACCGGCGCGTACGGCCATTCCTGCGGCTTAAAGCCGGTGATGAAGGTGGAAGCGCCTCTGATTCAGATTAAGAAGCTGGCGGCCGGCCAGTCCTGCGGATATGGCGGGACCTATATTGCCCCGAACGATATGCTGATCGGCCTGATTCCTTTCGGCTATGCCGACGGTTTGTTTCGCTCGCTGTCAAACCGGATCTCGCTGAAGATCGGCGGCTATGAAGCCCCGGTAGTGGGACGCATCAGCATGGACCTGACGATGATCGATTTATCGAATGTGCCCCATCCGACGGAAGGCATGATGGTGACAGTAATCGACGACCAGCCGGGCAGTTGCTGCGACATTTATCATATGGCCGAGCAGATCGGGACGACTCCGTATGAAATCCTGATCTCCATCGGCAGCCGGGTGAAACGAGTGATTGTGAACTGACAGGAAAAGGGGTAGAAAATGAACGGGAAAATTACATTAATCCAGGGGGATATCACCCGACAGGAAACCGAGGCGATTGTCAATGCCGCCAACAGTTCGCTGATGGGCGGGGGCGGAGTCGATGGGGCGATTCACCGGGCAGGGGGATCTGCGATTCTGGAGGAATGCCGGAAAATTGTGGACCGGCAGGGACGATGTCCGACGGGGCAAGCCGTAATGACCACGGGCGGAAATCTCAAAGCAAAATATGTCATCCATACGGTAGGCCCCGTCTGGAAAGACGGCAGTCACGGGGAAGACGTTTTGCTGGCAAATGCCTATCGGAATTCCCTGCAAACGGCCGTGCAAAACGGACTCCAAACTATCGCGTTTCCTTCCATCAGTACCGGAGCCTACCGGTTTCCCCTCGAACGCGCGGCCCGGATCGCCCTGCAAACCGTGCGTGATTTTCTGCAGGAAACAAAACAGCTCGAGGAAGTCCGCTTTGTTCTCTTTAGCCAGAAGGATCTGGAGGTGTATCAAAAAGAATATAACCAACTGGCGATCGGGTACTAGCAAATCCGGCTCAAGGGGATGGGCTGTTCTTTCCTTTTGTTCTTTTCTGTTGAGTATTTGACACAGGGGGTCCGTTCCGGTAATCTAGGCGCTATAGCCCGTTCTGCGGGTCAAGGGTATCTGGACGGCTGGTTCCCTGGAGCCATAGAATATAGGGAGAACGAAAGACAGGAAAACGCATCAAGTTTTATGAGTAAAAAAGCGAAAAAGAAAACCGAAGAAATCATCTGCCAGTTTGATACGAACAATCTGGATCTGGATAATGTCGATGTAAAGCAAAATCCCATTCAGGTGCCGGAAATGGCCTCCCATCCAGCCAAACCTGTCCCAGCCGGAAAATCTTCCGCCAGGCAGGAGGTCAAAAATGAGGATGGGGAACAATTAAATATTCCTAACGAATTGGGGATACTGGCTTTACGGAATGCCGTGGTTTTCCCCGGCACTGTAATTCCGCTGGCGGTGGGCCGCAGCCGCAGCAACCGGCTTTTGGACGATTCCCTGCAAAACGAAAAACTAATCGGGGTGATTACCCAAAAAAATCCCAACGCGGATGAGCCGGAATTTCACGAAATCTATCCGGTAGGAACCGTCGTTTCCATCATCAAGACCTTGAAACTGCCCGACGGCCAGCGGAGTATTGTGGTTCATGGTCTGGTGCGGTTCCGGGTAGTGCAGTGGCTGGGGAAAGATCCCTTTCTGCGGGCCAGGATCGAAGTGCTGACCTCACAGGTCAAACCCAGCAAGGAACTGGCCGCCCTGGCCAACAGTATCCGGCAGATGGCCGAACACATGATCAAGCTTTCCCCCAATATTCCGGAGGAAGTCAATGTGGTTTTAACCAACATTGAGGATCCCGGGGCGCTGGCGGATTTTCTGGCCGCCAATATCAATATCGCGGTGGACCAGAAACAAAAACTGCTGGAGACGGCGGATGTGGGCGAACGGCTGAAGATTCTGTCGGTGGCGATGGCCAGCCAGAATGAACTGTTGGAGCTGAGTGCGAAAATCCAGCACCAGGTCAGCAAATCGATTGATAAAACCCAGCGGGAATATTTCTTGCAGGAGCAGCTCAAGGCCATTCAATCCGAGCTGGGGCAATCCGATCAGAAATCGGCGGAGATGGAGGAATTGAAGGGCCTGATCGAAAAAGCACAAATGCCCGAAAAAGTCCGCGCCGAGGCCCAGCGGGAACTGGACCGGCTCAGCCGCATGCATACCATGAGTCCCGAATTCAGCGTGCAGCGGTCCTATATCGAATGGCTGTGCGAATTGCCGTGGGCCAAAAGTACGGAGGACAAGCTCAATTTAAGCCGTGCCCGGCAGGTTCTCAACACCGACCATTACGATCTGGTGAAGGTCAAAAAACGGATCCTGGAATTTCTGGCGGTCCGCAAGCTCAATCCGGAAGGCCGCAGTCCGATATTATGTTTTGTCGGCCCGCCGGGGGTGGGCAAGACCTCGCTGGGAAAAAGCATTGCCCGCAGCCTGGGCCGCAAATTCGTCCGTATTTCGCTGGGCGGAATCCGGGACGAAGCGGATATCCGGGGACATCGAAGGACCTACATCGGGGCCTTGCCGGGACGGATCATCCAGGAACTGCGAAAGTGTGAAAGCCGCAATCCGGTGTTCATGCTGGACGAGCTGGACAAAATCGGCCAGGATTTCCGGGGCGACCCGGCCTCGGCCCTGTTGGAGGTGCTGGACCCGGAACAAAATAATTCCTTTACCGACCATTATATCGGCCAGCCGTTCGATCTGTCGAAGGTGATGTTTATCGGCACCGCCAACTATATGGGCACCGTGCCGCCGGCCCTGCGGGATCGTATGGAAGTGATCGAACTACCCGGCTACACCGCCAGTGAAAAACTCTCCATCGCCAAACAGTATCTGCTGCCCCGCCAGCTTCAGGAAAACGGCCTGACCGGCCGGCAGTTACTCCTGAAAGACGGCACACTTGAAAAAATCATCGAGTCGTACACCCGCGAAGCCGGCGTTCGGGAGCTGGAACGGCAGATCGCCGCCGTTTGCCGGGCCATTGCGGTGGAGATTGCCGAGGGGAAGCGAAAGACCGCCGCCGTTTCTCCTTCGCTGCTGGCCTCTCTGCTGGGGCCGGTCCAGTATGAATCCGAACTGGCCCTGCGCACCAGTACGCCCGGTGTCGCCACCGGCCTGGCCTATACGCCCGTGGGCGGCGAGGTCTTGTTTATCGAATCCTCGATCACGCCGGGGGAAGGGCACCTGGTTCTGACCGGTCAGCTTGGTGATGTCATGAAAGAAAGTGCCCAGGCCGCCGTAACCGTCATCAAAAGCCTCGCGGCCAAAAAAATCGCCGGGAAGAATCAGACGACACAAAAAATCCTGGCCCAGTTTCTTGTCGATCACCAGAACCTGAAAAAACACAATATTCATATTCACGTCCCGGCCGGCGCCATCCCCAAGGACGGCCCATCGGCGGGCCTGGCGATTTATACTTCCCTGGTCTCCCTGTTTACCGGCCGGGCGGTACGGGCGGACCTTGCCATGACCGGGGAAATCACCCTGCGGGGCCTGGTGCTGCCCATCGGCGGGGTCAAAGAGAAGGTCCTGGCCGCCAAACGGGCCGGGATCAAAACCGTCATTCTGCCCGACCGGAACAAAAAAGACACCCTGGACCTGCCCAAAGATGCCCTGCGGAACCTGACCTTTGTTTTTGTCGATCACGTGGATAAAGTCCTGCGAATCGCATTGGAAAATTGACATTCTCCCGGATCAGGCTATAATGGACGCTAGCGTCAAAAGCTCTTCGATCTCTTGTTATTGAGGAGCCAGAGCCGTTTTTGAATGTGAGAATCGACTTTTGGCGGTTCTCTCATAACGAAAGCTGGTATTTGGAAATTTCTGGCATTCCCGGCCCGACGGGCCGGGCGGAGAAACGTATGAATGAGGAATCACAACTTACGGTAACGCTGCAGGATGGCGTTTCCCTGGTCAACTTCCGCGAGGCGTCCGTTCTGGATGCCTATCATGTCGGGCTGGTCAGCAAGGATTTGTATGCCCTGATTGAGAAGCAAGGGCTGCGGAAACTGGTCCTGGATTTGTCCTCCATCAAGATGCTCAGCAGCCAAACTTTGGGAGTTCTCCTGAATATGCGGCAAAAACTCGACCAGCTCGGCGGAAAAATGGTCTTGAGCGGGATCGACCCCCGTCTCTATCGGGTCTTTAAAATTACCCATCTGAAAGATTTGTTCGAATTTTATGAAACCAACGAGGAGGCGATTGCCTCTTTTCAGTAAAAAAGGCGTAGTATGCATACGGAAATCCAATTTTCGATTTTTCTGGTCAATAAACCCGGGGTTCTGGCGCAGATTCTCAACGCACTGGCCAGGGAGAAAGTGAATATCATTGCCATGACCCTGATGGACTCGGTGGAACATGGCGTTCTGCGTCTGGTGGCGGCCCAGCCGGCGCATGCCCGGGAGGTTCTCAAACACCATGAAGTGCAGGTGACCGAATCGGAAGTGCTGTGTGTGAATCTTCCCAACAAACCCGGCGCCGTGGCGGAAGTCTGCACCAAACTCTCCGCCGCTCATATCAATATCAATTACTGCTATGTAACGGCCGGGGCACGCGGAGGCCGAACCACGGGAATCCTGCGGGTTGCCGACCTGAAAAAAGCCGTAAAAATACTGAAATTACAGGACAATCCGGACACCCCGGAAAACCAGTCATCCAAAAAACTCCGACCCCATTTCGGCCAGCGGAACCGCTAAAGGACGGATGACCGTTTATTAGAAAATGGCCGGTTTCCCCGGACCTTATTCCCGATGAAACGCCAGAAAATAACTCCGAAAATATCCAATCGACTGGTTCAGCTGGAGTTGTTCCCGCTCCGCCTGCCTTTTCGCCATCCCTTTTTGCATGCGGCCGCCCAGCGGAGTTCCACCGATACCCTGATTGCCGCCGCCCTGCTGGCCGATGGAACCGTCGGTTTCGGCGAAGCCGTACCCCGTACCTACGTAACGGGAGAAACCATCGAATCGGTTCAGTATGATGTCCGCACCGTGCTGGCGGATTCCTTGAAAGATATGCAGCCGGACAATTTCTCCGAGGCCCTGGAATGGGCGGATAACCTTCCCTTCCAGAATGAGCAGGGGCAAAATATGAACTGTGCCCGCTGCTGCGTTGAATTGGCGCTGCTGGATGCCTATGGGAAATTTTTCCAGACCCCTTTGAGCGGGATTGCCGGCTGGCTGGGCTTTGGAGCCTTCAGCAACCTCCGTCCCGACCACCCCGTGCGGATCAGCGGCATTCTCGACGGCAGCCGTCCGGCCAG
>JAKJEP010000130.1:0-8095 GCA_022705365.1 Planctomycetota bacterium
GACCTTCACAATTACCGCCAATGGAACCCGTGTCCGCTTTGACCGTATCGACCCGGCTCCGTTCTCTCTGGATATCGGAACCAGCGAGAACCTCATCGTCAACGGCAACGGCGGGAACGACGCGATTTCCGCCACCGGAAATCTGGCCGCCCTGATTGCCATCACGATGGACGGCGGGGCCGGCGACGATACCCTCCTGGGCAGTAACGGCGCCGACCTGATCCTCGGCGGCGACGGTACCGACTTCATCGATGGCAACCAGGGCAATGATGTGGCCTTCCTGGGTAGCGGCAACGACATATTCCAGTGGGATCCCGGTGATGGATCCGACATGATCGAGGGGCAGGACGGAACGGACACGATGCGGTTCAACGGCAGCGGGGGCGCGGAGATCTTCGAGGCCTCGGCCAACGGCAATCGGGTGCGGTTTACGCGGAACCTCGGCAATATCGTGATGGACCTCAATGATGTGGAGCGGATAGACGTCAACACGTTGGGGAATACCGATACAACGATCGTCAACGATCTGAACGGCACGGGTCTGATGGAGATCAACATTAACCAGGCAGGGACGCTCGGCGGAACAGCCGGCGATGCGGCTGCTGACGTCGTGATCGTCAACGGCACTGCCGGCAACGACATCATCGACGTGTTCGGCTCCGGCACCTCTGTAGCTGTGGTCGGGCTGGCAGCGCAAGTGAATATCACCAGCTCCGAAGGGGCGAACGACAGCCTGGTAATCAATGCCCTGGGCGGCACCGACGGCGTCACCGCGACCACGCTGCCGGCGGGGATAACCAGGCTGACGGTCGATGGCGGGGCTGGCGACGACACCCTCCTCGGCAGCCAGGGGGCCGACGTCTTGCTCGGCGGCGACGGCAGCGACTTTCTGTTCGGTGACAACGGCAACGACCTGGCCCTGATGGGCGCCGGTGACGATGTGTTTCAGTGGGATCCCGGCGACGGCAGCGATACGCTCGAAGGCCAGGACGGCACTGACCTGCTGCTCTTTTTTGGATCCAACGCCAGCGAGAACATCGATATCTTCGCCAATGGCGGGCGGGTGCTGTTCTTCCGCGACGTCGCCAACGTCACCATGGACCTCGACAACGTAGAGAAGGTCGATTTCCGTGCCCTGGGCGGTGCTGACAACATCGTTGTCGGGGATCTCTCGGGCACCGACCTGGTGAATATTGCCTTGGATCTGCGCGGGCCCAACGGCGGCGGGGACGGGGCGGCCGACACCGTCACCGTAAACGCTACCCAGAACACCGACGTGTTCGGGGCCGCGGGCGACGCCGGAGGAGTGAACGTATTCGGACTGCACACCACGGTCAACATCTTCAACCAGGAGCAGGTCAACGACCGACTGACACTCAACGCCCTGGGCGGCGACGATACCATCGATGCTACTAGCCTGAAAGCTGACGGTATCCAGTTGAGCATGAACGGCGGCCTCGGTGCCGATGTATTTCTGGGCAGCGAAGGCGACGACCTGATCAGCGGTGGTGACGGCGACGATCTGGCCCTGGGCGGCGCCGGCAATGACACGTTTGTCTGGAATCCCGGGGATGACAATGATACGCTCGAAGGCCAGGACGGTTTCGATACGATGCTCTTCAACGGCGCCAACGTAGCCGAGAACATCGACCTCTCCGCCAATGGCGGGCGCGTGCGGTTCTTCCGCAATGTCGCCAGCGTGGTGATGGACCTCAACGATGTCGAGGGCATCACCTTTAACGCCCTGGGCGGCGCCGACGTCATCGTGGTGAACGATTTGTCGGGTACCGATATGGTGGAGGTCAACCTGAACCTTGCGGCAGTGGGTGGGACCGGCGATGCGCAAGCGGACAACATTATTGTCAACGGTACCAATGGCGATGATGTGGTGCTGGTGATCGGAGACGCCGGCGGCACGGCCGTTCTCGGCCTGAACGCTCAGGTCAATATCACCGGCGCGGAAGCGGCCAGCGACCGGCTGACCATCAATGCCCTGGCCGGCGATGACGTAGTGGAAGCCTCCGGTCTGGCGGCGGCAGGTATCGCGCTGACCGCCGACGGCGGTTCGGGTGCCGACATCCTCATCGGTGGGGACGGCAACGACATACTGCTGGGCGGCGATGGAGATGATGTACTGCTCGGTGGGCCGGGAATAGATATTCTCGACGGCGGCCCTGGCGACAATATTGTAATTCAGTGAACCAGGGAGTCGGATTATGATTCGCCTGGGAGGATGAGGTACGTTATGAAAAAGCTACGGTTTGTTTTACGTTCGGTGGCGCCGCGGTCCGGCAGCCTCTATCTGTTCCTCTTAGCGGCTTGCCTGATGGGTTGGGCCGTGCCGCAGCAGGCAGCGCATGGGGCAATCCTGGAGGACCTTATCAACGGGGCTTCTCTGGACGCCGGCGATATCACAATTCGCGACTGGGAGCTGGCCTCTCTGGATTTCACTGCCGGCCAGGGGCCGGATCTTTCTCAAATCGAGATCCTCCCCCTCGGAGACGACCCGCTGGCTCCCGGATTCCAGTTCATCGCCCATAACCAATTGGCGACAGCCGGAGCCAACTCCATCGATGTAACCTTGCGGTTCCGTGTGAGCCTGCTGTCCGCAAACCTCGCGGTCAACAGCAATGCGCTCGAGTTAACCGGCTTTTCGTTCGGCGACAGCGCGGGGATTGTGATGATTTCCGACGAGATCGCCGATGGATCCAGCAATGATCTCGGTTCGGGAGTAGTGCTCGCCAACCAAGAGTTCCTGTTCTTCGTGCTGGCGGATACCACCGGTTTTTCTCCGGAATCCGAAATCATCGTAACCCAGAACCTGTTCATCACCGGCCTGTCCGGCTCGGGCTTGGTCAGCCTCGAGGAATTCACCCAGAGATTTTCTGTAGTTCCCGAACCAGCAACCGTAACTCTGCTGGTTCTGGGCGGGCTGGCGATGGTTCGGCGGCGGAAATAGTTGCGTCTGTATCGGTAGTATATCCTGCCGATAAAGGGAAGAGGTATTATCGGTATCACTCAGGAGGACTCCGTTCCTCTGGCAAATGGTGTGATTCTGGATTCCATTTCTGGTACGTCATTTTTTGCTGCTTCTAGGCAAATCAGAGGCCCTCTTTACGGAAAATCCCTATTTCTATTTTGAGGAACCCGGACTATAAAAAGAATGAGATACAACGATACAGTAAATAGATTATTCGGTTAGCGGACAGAAACCACAACCGGCAGAAGCAAGGATAGAACTCGTGGAAAACTCAAAATCGACAGTTTTGGTAGACAAAAAAGCGCAATGTACCTGTCCGGATTGCGGCGGAGTACTGGCGGAGGTAGAGAGAGTGAGTGAAAAGGGGTATTTTTACATCTGGTATGGATGCCGGCAGCCGAATTGCCGGGGGCAATGGCTGGAGAAAAAAGTAATGTATCCAAGCTGGGAATGGAGTGACCGATGAATACGATAGTATTTGCAGAAGAACACAAAACCGATCTGAACCTATTGTCACCGATTTTGGAAAATGAAACAAAGTTATATCATTTATTCATGAATTTGGCTTATCATTGGCATTTGCCTGCTTCACGAAAGATATTCCGGAAAATGGCCGAACAGGAGCTGGGACCGTGTGATATTTTGACTTATTATCAATCCGATCCTGCTATATGTGAACGAATGTCCAGTCTGCCGGCTGAACTAGCCTGGCAGATGCCGCATTTCGAGCTTTCCTGCGATCCCGATGATCCGATTGACTGGCTCAGCCTGCTGATCTCCCAGATCAAACAGATGTCGTATTTATATAAACGGATAGCGGACCTTTGTGTGAATTCGGAATTTAAAGAATTCCATGAACAACTGGTCCTGTTGAAAAATCGTCAGATTTCCTGGTTACATATGATCAAAAATCGGCTGCTATCGTGTCCCAGCCTGATGCTGGATCTGGCAGCCGTATGATGCCGCATGGTGTATCCGGCGGCTTCGCGGAGCTTCCAGGCTCGAAGATCAGGTTTGCCGGCACGAAAACCAAAGTAGTAAAATACGTTAGAAAGGAAGGTGCCTTATGATGACAACAAAAAAGAATAGTTTTTATCGTGTGATTGTTTTTTCCTTGGGTTTGTGCCTGACCGGAATACTCTGCGGCTGCCAAAACAACCAGGCTGCAAGCTCGGCGGGGCTGTACGCCAGAAATCGCCCTTTGACATCCGATGAAATCAGCACCATCCAGTCCTGTATGGTGGACTGTACCCAAATCTGTCAGATGAACAGGGAAACCCTGCAGAATACCGCGGTTTCGCTGGATAAGGCCAGTCAGGCTCTGCAGTCCGGCGATACGGCTGTGGTGCGGAAGGAAGTGAACGACTCCCTGGCCTCGATTCGCTCCACGCAGAAATCCATAGACCGGATCATCGAAAAAATGCCGCCCGCCAATGTCTGCTGCCCTTTAAGCGGAAAACCCATTGATATTGCCAGTGTACCTCCGGAAAGGACACGTATGCATAAAGGGGTAAAGGTGGGATTCGGCAAAAATGCCGAAATGCAGCAGTGGGACCGGCTCACGGATACGCAAAAGGAAGAAAAAATTGAAAAGGTCGTACCCGATAACACGACTTCTTACTTGTATATGTACACCCGCTAACACACCTTTTCCGGTAGTCAAAAAGGTATGGCGTTTAGCCGGCAAAACGAAAGAGACCATTATAATAAAGCAACAGTTGCCGTAAGGAACAATAAAATATATGGTTACATTTGATAACGCCAGAATCGGATGGGTGGTTTTCCTGGGGATTGTTTTAAATCTTCTCTCCCATGGCTGCCGAAAGGAGGATCCTATGGTTACTATGGTTTCCGACATGCCGGCGCTGGGTACCCCGGCGCCCTATTTTAAGCTTCCAGATACCGAGGGTAAAATGGTCTGTCGGGACGATTTTCCGGATGCCTCGGCCCTTTTAGTGGTCTTTATTAGCAACCATTGCCCCTATGTTCAGCATATTAAACAGGGATTCGTAACGTTAGTCAAGGAATATCAGCCGAAAGGCGTGGCAGTAGTGGCCATCAGTTCCAATGATATTGCCAGTTATCCGCAGGACAGCCCGGAAAAAATGGCCATTGAAGCCAGGGAATCCGGGTTCACGTTTCCTTATCTTTACGATGAAACCCAGGAGGTTGCCAAGACCTATCGGGCTGTCTGTACTCCCGATTTTTTTCTTTTTGACCAAGACCAGAAACTGGTTTACCGCGGGCGCATGGATGAAAGCCGGCCTGGTAGTGATAAACCGGTTACGGGAGCGGAACTTAGGGCTGCCCTGGATGCCGTCCTGAAAGGAGAAAAGGTTTCTGCCGAGCAGAAACCCAGTATGGGCTGCAGTATTAAATGGAAACCGGGAAATATACCGACGGGCAAAGGATAGCAGGTATTATATTCATGTAATTCCCAGTCAGAAACTAAAAAACCGGCATAATTTTGTCTGTTTTTGAGGTAAAACATACACAAGGAAAATGATTTCCTCGAGATAGGCATTTTACTAGGGATGAATAGGGAAATTCCCTATTCCGCATCAGCCTGGAAACATTAATAATAGTAAAAGGAGTATGATGGTTTCTCGGTTTTATAAAAAGAATGCTGCTGAAAAAACGTCATTTTGACGCGGCATTGGAAAGGAGTTGCAATATGGTAACGAAGACCAAAGAATGTCCGCAAACCTGTGTGGAAGACCTTTTCTGCGGGGTTAATACCGTTTCGGATATCGAGCAGGCTACGGACCTGGAAAAAAAACACCTGCCCCTGATCACCGCCCCGAAAAAAGTCAAAAAAGGAGATTATTTCGAAGTAACGGTGGATGTCGGGAAACTTTTGAAACATCCTATGGAACCCGGCCATTTTATCCAGTTTGTGGAGCTGTATGCCGGGGATACTTACCTGGCCCGGATGGATTTCACCGCCAAGACGACTTGCCCCATTATGAAAGTCTGCGTTTGTCTGGACCACGATTATGGCAAGCTCCGGGCATTTGAAAGATGCAATTTGCATGGAAGCTGGGAAAGCGATACCGATATCCAGGTTGTGGAATGATTCTCAGGGAACAAAAGGAGTGATGCCATGCCGGAATTTGTTAACCCGTTCAGCGGGATAATACCCTCCCGTAAGCTGACGGATGCGGAATTGGCCCGGGCTTTGCGCCTGGATTTGGCTGCTGAAGAAGAAGCCATACATTTGTATGAAGCCCATGCGGATGCCACCGACCATCCTCTGGCGAAAAAGGTTTTGCTCGATATCGCCAACGAAGAGCGCGTCCATGCCGGTGAGTTTCAACATTTAATCAGCCTGTTATTGAAAGACGAAGAAACCTTTCTCGTCCAGGGATCCCGGGAAGTAGATGAGTTGGCTGGTGATAACCTTGAAACGATTGAAAAAAAAGATGAACCGGAACCGGACCGAGCCGTACCCAGTGTGGGAGATCTCAAACCATAATCCAAAACAGAACAGGTAATCAAACATAGAGCAAAAGTAAGGAGTCAACCCATGTCGGAAAAATATTTACAGCGAGAGGATGCTCCCTTTGACAAAAAGGTTTGGGAACAAATAGATGAAACGGTGGTCGCAGCAGCAAAAAGCCAGTTGTGTGGGCGCCGCTTGATTCGCACCAAAGGCCCTTATGGTCTGGCTTTAAAAACATTATCCAGTGGTGATAAATCGGTGGATGAGAAGAAAACCGGTAATGTGGACATCCTAACGGGCTGCGTCACACCGCTAGTTATGATTCAAGCCAAATTTACGCTGGCTGTGCGTGATATTGCCGCGTTCGAACAGTGCAGATTGCCCCTAGATCTATCGAATGCCGCCCAGGCCGCCGTTGAATGTGCACGCCAGGAGGATGATGTAATCTTTAATGGCCATACATCAAGCAGCCTTCGCGGCTTGCTGGCGATAGATAAAAACCAGTCGATTAAGCTGAAATCCTGGGATGAAACAGGCGCTGCCGTTGAGGATATGATTCAAGCGGTCACCATACTGGATAAATCCGGTTTTCACGGTCCCTATGCCCTGGGGCTTAGCCCGGAACTGTATAATCAATTGTACCGAAGGTATCCGCAAGGGAACGGGACAGAATTGGAGCATCTTCGCCAGATTATTACTGATGGCATCGTCAAAGTACCTGCTATCTCTTCCGGAGGTGTGCTTTTGTGCACCGGGGATTCTTTGACGGCTATTGTACTGGGGCAGGATCTGATGACCGGTTATATCGGCCCGGCTGGAAGTCAATTTGAATTTTCTCTTTCGGAAAGCATCGCACTCTGGCTGACCCAGCCGAAATCCATCTGTCTCTTGAAAAAATAATATTTATTCTTGTTAAACTATGAAATATCGAGAGGTGCAGCCAATGAAATCTATTGAAGATTCGCAACATCATTTTGATATCTGTATGCAGGGAAACTGTTCTTCCTGCCCCAGCTATCCCCAGGATTCCGGAGAAGGTCTATTTTGTGTCCGGGGTCCCAGCCAAAGGCCGCTGCAAAAACGAGGCTGCAGTTGCCCCGAATGCCCCATCTGGATAGAAAACGGACTTTCCGGCATGTATTATTGCATGAAACCGGCGAAAAAATAAACCGGCATCCTGAGCGATTGCTCATACGTAATAGTTGTAGTATATTCTGGATTTTTTAGGTTATTCAAAGTACCGGAAAAAGGTTAGAGAAGATCAGCCGTTTCAAATAAATAGTAAAAAAAAGGGAACTTTATGGAATAGTTGTGAACGATTATTTGGCTGTCAATATTTTAGTAGAAAACGTAATTCTTTGCATAACATACTGTTAAAACAATCCATTATGCGGCGAGTTCTGCTGGGGCTGATTCCGTGCAGCAGCGGTGCAGTTTATTTTTTCGGTTGGCGGAGCCTTTTTCTGATTGGGTGGGCAGCGGTAGTGGGATTTATTACCGAATTTATTTTTACCCGGCAGCGCAAGGAACCGGTGAGCGAAGCAGTTTTTGTTACCACCACTATTTTTACCCTGATTCTGCCGCCCTGTGTTCCTCTGCATGTATTAACCATCGGGGTAGTTTTTGCGGTCATGTTCAGTAAGGAGATTTTCGGCGGTTTTGGCCGAAATATC
>JAKJEP010000130.1:8105-8544 GCA_022705365.1 Planctomycetota bacterium
TCAATCCCGCCATGGCAGGCCGATGTTTTGTTTATATCTGCTTTCCCGTGGCCCTGGCAGGCACCTGGTCTCCCGCGGCCCAGGGATTCTGGGGTGCTCTCGACCGATGGAGTACCGCGACGGGGGTGGAAACGATTACCGGAGCTACCCCCATGGCGGAACAGAAGGCCGGTAAAATTATCTTACGTTCCGATCCGCAGGCAACCCATACCATTCCCTTTTCGATCAACGAAGGGGAAACGGTTACTCTAAACCGAGGTTTTTTTCTCAAAGCCCTGCTGGGGGGCCGGCTGAGCGGGACCATGGGCGTCACCAGTGCGCTGCTAATCCTGATCGGGGGCCTTTATTTGTTTGTAACCCGTACGGCCAGCCGGGCCATCATTATTTCGTTGATTGTGACCTATGCGGTTCTGAGTCAGATTTTATACTGGGCAGGGGT
>JAKJEP010000131.1 GCA_022705365.1 Planctomycetota bacterium
AAGTTTCCTCCTTTCTGTGTGGGCGAGGTAAAGAGAATTACCGGGCCGGGCCGCCGGGAGATCGGCCATGGCGCCCTGGCGGAAAAGTGTTTGATTAACATCATGCCTTCTGATGAGGATTTTCCCTATACCGTCCGGCTGGTCAGCGATATTCTCGAGTCCAACGGGTCCAGTTCCATGGCAACCGTTTGCGGAGGCACGCTGGCTCTGATGGATGCGGGAGTTCCCATTATCCGGCCGGTGGCCGGTATTTCGATCGGGATGGTCAGCGATGCCAATCGCTATGTTTTACTGACGGATATTATGGGGGAAGAAGATCATTATGGGGACATGGATTTTAAAGTGGCCGGCAGCCAGAAAGGGATTACCGGCGTGCAACTGGACCTGAAATCGCGGGGAATTGTCTTTCCGATTATTCGGGAGACGCTGGAACGTGCCAAAAAAGCCCGCATGCAGATTCTCCATACCATGCTGAGCGTGCTGGAAGAGCCGCGTCCCAGTCTCTCGGTGTATGCCCCGAAGATGACTTCGATGCAGATTCCGGTGGATCTGATCGGCAAGGTCATTGGTCCGGGCGGCCGGGAAATCAAGGCGATCCAGGAGAAGACCGGCGCCACCATCGAGATTGAAGATGATGGAACGGTATATATTTCCTGTGTCGGCGGCGATGGCCACCTGAAAGCGAAGGAAATGATTGAGCTGATCACCGAACCGGTAAAGATCGGGAAAGTATATCAATGCCGTGTTGTTTCGATGAAAGATTTCGGAGTATTCGCCGAACTGGCGCCGGGCAAGGAAGGCATGTGCCACATCAGTGAATTGGCGGATAAATACGTGCAATCCGTTTCCGATGTCTGCAACACCGGCGACATGATGCCGTTCAAGGTCATCGCCATCGATGAAATGGGACGTATCAAATTATCCCGGAAAGCCGCCTTGCATGAGGAAAAAGAGCAGCCGCAGAAATCCTGATTACGGAGTTCTGTGGTTTTGTCTTTTCCGATATCCGAAAACAGGTAAATCCAGGTAGCCATGTGGCCCATAGGTCTGATTGCTTTTATTCTTGGTTTTTTGCTGGCAGGTCTGATCGCATGGCGGCTGTGCCTGCGATGGATCCGCAAACAGTCCGCCAAGGAACGAATCCTTCTTCAGCGAACCCGGGGAGCGGAAAAGCTGGCGGAATTAGGTTCCCTGGCCAGCCACCTGGCCCATGAAATCCGGAATCCCCTATCGATAGTCAAAGTGAATTTGCAACTCCTTTCGGAAGATATTCATCATCTGATTCAAACGACGAAAAATCAGAACCCGGAAGCGGAGGGGGTATCGGCGGAGTTGTGTCAGAAATACCAGCGTCAGCTTCGTAAGATCGAGACGATCATAAAGGAAACCGACCGGCTGGCGGATACCCTAAATGATTTTTTGCGTTATGCCGGCCGGATGGAGATCCACCCCGGCAGGCATAATATCAACGAGATTCTGGATGATCTGATTGATTTTTATGAACCACAGGCCCTGGCCAAATCGGTCCAGATGCGCTATTCGTTAAGTGAAAAACCTGCGTTTTGTTCGGTAGATGCGGATTTGCTGAAACAGGCGATTCTGAATCTATTTATCAATGCGACACAGGCCATGACCGACGGCGGTGAATTGATGATTCGCAGTACCACCCATTCCGACACGGTGCAGATTGATGTCATTGATACCGGGCCGGGCATTGCCCCCGAAGAACAGGAAAAAATTTTCAATGCCTATTATACCACCAAGCCCGGCGGTTCCGGGCTGGGATTGCCGACCTGCCGCCGAATTATTGAAGAACATGGCGGCCAGCTTACTCTGCACAGCGAGGTAGCAAAAGGTTCGATATTTACTATTCTCTTGCCTCTATGCCAGGAGTAAAATAAAGTACTGAAAAAGAAAGGAAATGGTTCCGAAAACACCCAGCATGACCGACCAGCCCCATATATTGATTATTGAAGATGAAACGGCCCATGCCGAGGCGCTGTGCGAAGCGCTGGAGCGGGAAGGGTACCGGATTCGCACCGCCGCCAGCGGGGAGGAAGGTCTGCAAATGTTCCGCAGCGGCAATTACCACGTAGTTGTCACCGACTTGAAACTCGGCGGTCCGATTGACGGTCTGGGAGTGTTGCGCGAAGTGGTTAACAGCCGGTGCGAATGTGAAGTCGTTATGATTACGGCGCATAGTTCCATTGATACCTGCAAGGAAGCTCTGCGGGAAGGCGCCTACGATTATATTGAAAAGCCGATCGATCTGGACCTGCTGCGGGCGGTGGTGAACCGGGCGGTTCAGAAAGTTACCCTTTCGCGGGAAAACCACCGGCTGCAGGAGAAGCTGGACGGCCGGTTTGGATTTTCGGGGGTGGTGGGGGAATCGCCCCAAATGCTGCGGATTCTGGACAAACTCCGCCGGGCGGCAGACTCCAGTGTGCCGGTTTTGCTGCAGGGGGAAAGCGGCGTGGGAAAAGAATTACTGGCGGAGGCCATTCACAACAACTCGTCCCGCAAGAAGGCTCCTTTTACGCCGGTCAATTGTGCCGGTCTGAGCGATTCCCTGCTGGAAAGCGAATTATTTGGCCATGTCAAGGGTGCTTATACTGGTGCGATAACAGATCGCAAGGGATTATTCGCGGTTTCGGACGGCGGAACGTTGTTTCTGGATGAAATTGGTGATATGCCGCTGAAAATGCAGGCGAATCTGCTGCGGGTTCTGGAAGATGGAATCGTCGTGCCAGTGGGCAGCACCAGCGGCAGCCGGGTTGATGTACGGATTATCAGTGCCACCAATCAGGACCTGGAAAAAAGGGTCGAGGAGAAGGAGTTTCGGCAGGATCTGTATTTCCGCATCCGCGGCGTGGATATTGAAATTCCGCCTCTGCGGCAGCGGCGGGAGGATATTCCCCTGCTGCTGAACCATTTCCTGGAGGAATTTGTACAATCGGAAAACCGGCCGGTGCGCGGCTTTACACCTGCGGCACTGCGAATCCTCAAAAATTATAACTGGCCGGGAAATGTCCGGGAATTGCGCAATACCGTGAAGACCATGGTCGTTCTGGCAGAATCCGAACTGCTCGATGTGGGCGATCTGCCCTTTGAAATGCATAAAAATTCCGCCGGGGATGACAATCTCAGCAACCTGGCGGGCGTGAACCTGAACGAGCTGGAAAAAACTGCAATACTCCGTACCCTGGAAATGGTGGGCGGCAATCGGGAAATGGCCGCCAAGATGCTCGGTATCGGAGAGCGAACCCTGTATCGTAAGATCAAGGAGTACGGGATCTAACCGGCATATCTCACAGGCTTTCGATTTTCAGCGGTCTTTTGGCTGGCCGACAAGATAAATCCGGTTTTTCCCGCTTCGTTTGGCCTGCAGAAGGGCATCATCGGCTTTGGCCAGCAGTTCTTGAACCGTTTTCCCATCCAGCGGGTAACTGGCCAGCCCACCGCTAATCGTCAAAACGCCCCGCGCATCCGGCCCCAGGCTGGGGAATGCACTGGTTTGAATAATCCGGCGAAACCGGTTACTCAGAAACAGGACCGCTTCCGGGTGGCTCTGGCCGGAGCGGCTGCTGAAATTCGGGCCGGAGGGACTTTCCCCGACCGGATTTTTTTCGGCATGTTCCTCGAAAATTTTCCGCCGCTGGCCGGTATCCCAGAATATAACCGCAAATTCATCCCCTCCCATCCGGGTGATGACATCATGGCTCCGGCAACAGCGCCGCATCAGTTGCGTGATTTGCTGCAAAATGGCGTCTCCGGATGTATGCCCGTAGGTGTCGTTGTAATATTTAAATTCGTCAATGTCGAACAGGAACACGGTTACTTCGGTATGTTCACGCTGATTTCGCTCGATTATCTCCCGCAAAAAATGCACCAGATACCGCCGGTTATAGGCCCCGGTCAGTTCATCCGTGGTGGCCAGATACTTCAGGCTGGCGTCCCGCTGGGCCAGATAAATCAGGGTGCCGACAAAAGCGGCCGCCTGATTCAGAAGAGGGGGTAAAATTTCAAAATTCGGATGGTTCGCTGGTCCCAGTTCCATAGTACCGACAGATCCCAGCGGTCCTTCCAGTTTTGCCGAGAAGGAAAGGCCGGACGGCGTGAGAGAGTCGGCATTTTCAGAACCGGCGAGTTGGATTCGTATCCACTGGACCTGCAAGGATTTGGCTAAACGCTTCTGTATCTCTTGAATAAGAATGTCTTTCCCCTGTGGTATCAATTGAGCCAGATGCTGATAATCCGATATTAATTTTTCAGGAATATCGGCAATTTCTGCTTCGCTGTGGGCGGAAAACTCTTTCCTTTCCTGAAAAGTCGAGGTTTCCTTTTCCGGATGGGAAGAGAAGATTGCTTTGTCGGATTCGTTGGGAAAAAGGGAATTTTTTATCTGCAAATGGCTGCGGATTTCGGAGACGGGAATCGGCCATACCAGAAAATCATCGGCGCCATCGCGCAGAGCCTGATTTGCATAACACTCTGCAAAGGGCCTGCCGTAGAGCAAAATCGGAGTGTCTAAACCAATGGTACGTATGGCTTTAACCGCTTCTGTGGTTTTGCTTTCCAACGATTCCACATTCAGCAGTATCAGATCAAAGGAGTTTTTGCTTAGTCGCAGAATGCCTTGCAGCACATGGGTTTCCGTATGAACTGAATAATCCCCCAGACTGTTGCGCAACAAACCGGCCATCCGCCCGTCATCCGCCAGCAGCAGAATCCGGCCGGTTGCAAAAGTTGTATCTATTGTTTGAGGGGTTTCTTTCTGCATAGTACTTAAACCGTTAGCCCAAAAGGGCTTTTAACTCTTCTTCGCTAATCAAAGGGACTTCCGGTTGTGAGACGGCTGGTGTTTTCGGCTGGGAAGGGGTGCGTCTTGGCGTCACGCTGCGAGATGACAAGGTTTCCGACATAATTTCTTTTGGAGGAAATAGTTCTGTGATTTTTAAATCTGGGTTCGTTTTTTCCGAAGTATCCAATTCCTGGGGATTTACTTGTTGGCAAGATGTCAGGATGGTCTGTAAATCAGCCATCGGAGCCGTGAAATTCGCACCGAGAAGTTGGGCTTGTTTCATTTTTTGGGGCAGTTCCAGTGTTGAAAAAGCCACCGTTGTCAGGCCGTCCAATGCTGACAGACAACTGAAAATTTCCATTTCTTCGCGGTTCAGGGTGTCAATCATGATGCAAATTACGGCGGATTCATGGTTTTGATGCATCTGTATTGCGTTAGCGAGCGCGGCATAGACGTTTTCACACCAGGACGGTTTGGGACCGGCTGGGGGAATTTGCAGATAAATCCTTTGCTGCCAAGGGTTGGCGGCGACGATGATCAATCTCTTTTCCTTTCCTTTTTCGATATGGCTCATTCAGGCATCCCTTGCTCCAATTACCATGATCGCTGTTATGATAGCAGAAAATAACCAATTTGTCAAAACATACTCGCCCGGCGGGGCCAGAATATGAATTTTGATAAGATTTTATTATTCAAGGATTTAGCTATATTACCGAATCCCTACAGACGGAAATCGACCGGCCATATGGGCATACACTATGACTGCGGAGGTGAAAAAAGAAACAGTGCTTGCATAAAATCGCATCTCCTTATATATATAGTCTGGCAGTGAGGTTCGGGTTCTCAACTCGAGCAAGATGGTTTCGGAAATGCCGTTTAATTTGGTTAATATCTTAGAATGAATGGAGTTATATTATGTCCGATGTGCCACGCCGGTCCGTAGCCGAACTAACGCCCGCTGAACGGGTGGAACAAATTTTTCTGGTTTCCCAGCCGCAGTTGCGCAGTACCAGCCGGGGGGATTTTTATATTGCCGCATTTCTGAGCGACAGCACGGGGAAAATCAACGGGCGGATGTGGCAGGCGAGTGAGGCGATCTATAACGTATTGCCGGATGAGGGGTTTGTGTGGGTCAAAGGGCGGACGGAGAATTATCAGGGGTCATTGCAGTTGGTGATCGAGGCCATGAAGCCGGTGGATATCAAAGAGGTGAATCTGAAGGATTTTCTGCCGGCGACAGAAAAAAATGTGGAGGAGATGTTCGGGCGGATGGTGGAGATTCTTAAGTCTATAAAGAATACGCATTTGCAGCGGATCACGCAGGCTTTTCTGGCAGACGGGGAGCTGATGTTTTTGTTCCGGACGGCACCGGCGGCGATTTATCTGCATCATGCTTATCTGGGTGGGTTGCTGGAGCATACGCTGGGGTTGCTGGAAATGGCGCAGCGGATGGGGCCGCTGTATCCGGAGCTGAATGCCGACCTGATCCTAAGTGGCTTATTTCTCCATGACATAGGGAAAACGACGGAGCTGGATTATGATGTGTCGTTCCGGTATTCGGACCAGGGGCGGCTGATGGGGCATCTGGTGAAGGGGGCGATCCTGGTGGAGGAGAAAATCAAGGAGCTGGACAAGGGCGGGCAGGAGCCGTTTCCGCGGACGCTGGCAGACTGCCTGATTCATATCATTGTGTCCCATCATGGTTTACGAGAGTATGGCTGTCCGATTCTGCCGGCGACGCCGGAGGCGTATGTGGTGCACTATCTGGACAATATTGACTCCAAGATCAATATGACGCTGGGGGAGATTCATAAGGACCAGAACAAGAGCAACTGGACCAATTATATCAAGGCGCTGGATTCGGGGCTGTTTAAGGTCAGGATTTGAAATAATTAATTTTGGTTTTGAAACTTGTCATAAGTCCTTAATTTTGGTCTGGGGAAATTGTCGTAAGTCTTTATTTTTCATTTTACGGAATTGATGTAAGTGCTTATTTTACGTGGTTGATGTGTTTGGATGACGTCCGATAACCGGGTTAATTTGAGGAATATGGGTAAGATGTAGGGGCAATTTTGGTAAAGTTTAACGATTAGGTAAGATGTTAAACATTGAATCAGGGGGCAGGCAAGCCTGCACTACTTTCGCCGCGATCATTCTACCCTGGCGACGCTCCCGCTGGTCGCTGCTAAGTTCTATAAGTGATTATTTGACAGATGAATATATTGATTATGGGTTGATTTTGAATGGGCTGAGATGGTCTGAAATCAGGGTGAATTTGGTTAAGATGGTTAAAAATATGTTAAGATGTAACGATTAGGTAAAAGTTGAATAAAGTGTGATAAAAGATGAAGAAAGTCATATAAAACATGGGTAAAACATATATAAATATATAGTAAAACATGAGTAGAAATGAAGGGTATCGGCGCGAGGCAATTGAGACGTAAATCCTAAATTTTAATTTCGAAATTCTAGACAATGTCAAATTTTCAAAATTCGAATTTCAAAAAAATGACGGAGCAAAAATCAAAAATTGGAAGAGAAAAATTTTGAACAGAAGGCAAGGAAGGTCGCAAAGGCTGGGAAGCCTGCACCGTTTAGGTATGGGATGGACTTAATGGACGAGATGGACGAGATGGACGTACTGGGCGGGGGATCATAAGAAAGGCGAAATTGCTGAAAATAGCTGGGGGATTACAATATTAATGAATTGACAAGGGGAGGAAATGTTAGGAGAATCAGGGGCAGATTCAAAAATGTGCGGTGTTCATAGATATACAACTAACCAGGAAAAGAGTTTTCATTTCGCCTGCCGGTTGTGAGCCGGAGGGCTGCTTTATTACCTGTAAAATAAGGAGCATCGGGAATCATGATCAAGGAATGGAATCAAAAGAGTTTTTACTTCGGCATACCCGGCATTATCCTCCAGATTGTCGGACGTATTATGATGAACCCAGACGGCGGAAAAGCGGGGCTGGGACTGTTGATGGCACTGGCTGGTACGGGGCTGCTGCTGGCGGGCTTTGCGTATTATGCCAAGGCGAAGGGCCGTCATCCGGCGTGGTGCCTGATGGCGTTTCTCTCGATCATCGGCCTGATTGTTCTGGCCTGTTTGAAAGATAGATCGGGGACATCGGCGTAGGGGATCTGGCAAAAAGGAACCTGGAAAGAATGCAAGAGAAGATAAACGGAAACACGGACCGGCTTGGCCGTTTTACTCACCGCCTTTGGCGGCACGGATGGCACGGATAAAAATAGTTAGTGGTTAGTGGTGGATAAACATTTAACCACAAAGAACATGAAAGGCAAGAAGGAAAAGCGGGCTTTGCTATTACATCCGTTGATTAATAGACAAGAAATATACGGGTATTACATCCGTTGATTAATAGACAAGAAATATACGGGTATTAAAACCAGTAGGTGTGTAATGGCCTGTTGATTACCTTGAAGCGGACTCTATAAAGCAGGCTTTGGAACAAAAAGAAATCAGTTGCTTTATCGAAGGGGAAAATATAGTGAGCTGTTCTGGATGTGGACCATTCGGTAACGCCGGAAGATGGCGGATGCGGCTTCTTGTTAAATGTAAGGATGCGGAACGAGCGAAAGATATTATTGAAGCGCAAGAATGGCCAAGATACGCTTGAGCCTTTGATCTGGAGGATTATAAGAGTTTTGTTATTAAGAGGTTATATA
>JAKJEP010000132.1 GCA_022705365.1 Planctomycetota bacterium
ATCCAGCATCGCCAGCGCCCGCTGCTCAAAGTGATCCCCCCCGCCCCGGTCATAGGCATCCCGGATAAGCTGATACTCATGCAGAACCTGGTGCAAATCCCCCGCCCCCGCCTGGGCCACGGCATGTTCCTTCTCCCGCAGCCGTTCCGTCAGCGTTTTATGCTCGCACAGCAGACTTTCGATTACCGTCTGGCCTTCCGGAAACGTCACATACTGCGGCACATACCCGATCCGGACCTCGCCGGCGATTTCCACATTCCCTTCCGTCGGTTTTTCCAGCCCGTTGAGAATCCGCAAAAGCGTGGTCTTGCCCGAACCGTTGGCCCCGATCAGCCCGATCTTCTGCCCGGCGCCTACCTCAAACGAAACATTGTCCAAAACGAACCGGCCGGCGTATTCCTTGCGGATATTCCTGAATGTTACCAGTGCCACATCAATTCCTTGCCAAAAACCAGCGAAAAAGCCATGACTTGCAGTAAGTCATGGCTTACAGATAACAGTATCGCTATTTTCGCCCGCAGGTCAAGGGCTTCCCTTTATTCTTGTCTCATGCCAATCAGAAAATAGCTCTTATGTTTTTGCACATTATAAGATAACTTCTCAACGTGAAAGCCTGCCTCGGTTATTAATTGTTCCCAGGTCGCCAAAGAGAACAACCCACAAATCATGCGGTCGTATTCCACTTGCGGTGCTTGTTGGCCTCGACGAATCAAATACCACAGTAAAATTTCAATCATGGTGTCAGATGGATCGGGATCATAGATATATTCAAAATAGGTAAACTCCGTTTCGCCATCGGTATTGGTCTGGCACTCGATTTGAGGCTCACGAAAAGTCTCAAGGAACCAATCCGGTGCCGTGATGAAAATACCGCCGTTTCTCAAGTGAACTCTGGCGGTAGCAAGCACATCACGAAGGTCCTCTTCCGTAAGCATGTGGCTAATAGCATCATGAACAAGGACACCATCAAAGGTTTGTTCCAAACGAACGGTCCGCATATCACCGACATGAAACTCCACCCCAGGATTCAATTTTTTAGCCTGTTCGATCATTGCCGGCGAGATATCCACTGCCGTAAAATCAAAATCATTCGTCATGTGAGACATATTGTGACCACCTCCGACACCCAGTTCCAATATCCAGTGTCTGCCTGGGCCGAGATGAGAACGAAGTGCCTCACACCAATAGCCTGCCTCTTCTTTATATTGCTCGGGTTTACTCATCAGCCGCCAATACGAAGCAAACTCCGTGTACAAACGCGGCATCGGTGCTGAGCCGGAATTTCCATTTTGCTCGTATTTCCGCATCATACTAAAATCTCGTTTTTCTTCTTTTCAGAAGAATACCTCACCCGGCGTTTTCACTTCAGGCGTGATACAAGATTATCGGGTGGGAAAAACTTTGGCTTCATACGCCTTCACTTCATCGAGCCACGCCGAACCCACCGGCACACTCTGCTGCTGGCAATAATAATCCCACACGGCACTAAACGGCAGAGTCTTCTGCTCTTCCAGCCAGCCCAGCCGGGCCGTGAAATCCCCGTCCTTTTCCAGCCGCCGGACCTTTTCCACCGGCTCCAGCAGCGCAATCAGCAGCGCCTTAAGCATGGACCGCGTGCCGATCACCCACGCCGCCAGCCGGTTGATGCTGGCGTCAAAGAAGTCCAGCCCGATATGCACCCGGGCAAAATAATCATTGCGCGCCAGCTCATACGCAATCGCCAGCAGATCGTCCGAAAGAATCACGACATGATCGCTGTCCCAGCGGATCCCGCGGCTGACATGCAGAAGGATTTCATCCAGAAACGTCAGCGTCGAAGATATCTTGTCCGCAATGGTTTCCGTCGGATGAAAATGGCCGCTGTCCAGGCACAGCAGCGTCTTATTCCGGATGGCATAGCCCATATAAAATTCGTGCGAACCAACCACATACGACTCCGAACCGATGCCGAACAGTTTCGACTCGATGCTGTCCAGATGATGTTTCGGGCTTAGCTTCTCCGCAAACATCTCATCCAGTGACTTTTTCAGCCTTTCGCGCGGTCCTTTTCGATCCACCGGGATATCCTTATACCCATCCGGAATCCAGACGTTATCCACGCAGGCAGACTTCATTTGGCGGCCCATATATTCGCCGATCTTCCGGCAGGCGATGCCGTGGCGCACCCAGAACTTGCGAATCCCCTCATCGGGGCTGGCCAGCGTAAAACCCCCGCTGGCCTTGGGATGCGAAAAGAAACTACCGTTGAAATCCAGCCCGTGCAGCTTTTTCTCTTTGGCCCAGTCGATCCAGGTCTGGAAATGTTTCGGCTGAAGGTCATCCCGCTCCACCTTCCGCCCGCCGGTTTCCGCATAGATCGCATGAAGACTCAGCCGGTGCCGCCCCGGGATCAGGCTCAGCACCTTCTCCAGGTCCTGCCGCAACTGCTCAGCGCTGCGGGCCTTGCCGGGATAATTCCCCGTCGCCTGAATCCCGCCGTCGCCTGACAGCCCCTGGCTGCTTTCAAATCCGCCGACGTCATCCCCCTGCCAGCAGTGCAGGCTCACCGGAATTTCCCCCAGCTTCTGCATCACCCGCTCCGTATCCACGCCCAGAGCGGCATATCGCTCCTTCGCCATTTCGTACGCCTTTTCCACTTGAGACTGTTTCTTTGCCATAAGTAGTTCCTCGTTTCAATAGGGTTTTCGTTATCGCACCATCACCTGGCCGCTGTCCGCCACCAGCGTCTGCCCGGTAATGGTTCGCGCCTGGTCCGAACACAAAAAGACCACCGCATCGGCGATATCCTGCCGTTTGATTTCCCGCTTCAGGATGGTCTTATTCACATAATACGGAATCACCTCTTCCGGCTTAATCCCGTATTTTTTCGCGCATACCTTGATATATTCCGGATTCCAGATTTTGGAACCCTCAAACACATTGCCCGGGCAAACACTGTTCACCCGGATGCCGTACTCGCCCAGCTCCATCGCCCAGCCGCGCGCCATATGAATCTCCCCGGCCTTGGTGGCGTTGTAGGGAGTGTTGTTCTTGCTGGCGTCCAGCCCCGACTTGGAACTCAGGTTAATAATACTGCCCCCCATTCCCTGCTGCATCAGGATTCGGGCCGCCGCCCGCGCCATCAGGAAATACCCGGTCAGATTGACCTCCAGCGCAAAACGGAACTTATCCGCCGGCAGATTCACCAGCGAATACGCCGGCGCCACCCCGGCGGCATTGACCAGAATATCCAGCCCTCCCCAGCGCTGCAGCAGCGTTTGATACGCCTGCTCCACGCTGGTCTCATCCGTAACATTGCAGGTGATAGCCGCGGCCGCCGCGCCCGGCATCTCCTGCCGAATCAGCGATACCGTCTCTTCCGCCGCCGGCCGGTCCAGGTCGCAGGCCGCCACCATCGCCCCGGCCCGCGCCAGCCCGATGGCAATGCCGCGTCCCAGCCCGCTGCCGGCCCCCGTCACCACCGCGATACGGCCCTGCAAGCTGCCCTGGCTGGTCGTCCGGGAGAGTTTTTCCCGATAACTTTCCGATTCCCAGGTCCGGATGAAATCCCGCTGCCGCTTGCTCAAGGCCCAGATCCCGCCCAGCCGCTCCGCCGCCCCGCGCACCCGCATCGATCCGGCGGCAATGCTTTCGATCGTCGCCGTGGTGGCAGGATTGCACGCCAGCAGCAGGCCGATGCTTTTCATCAGATAGGCACGGGGGATCGCCTGCCCGGTATCCAGATGTTTCCGGATTTTCGCCTGAATGACTTTCGCCTCCGGCCGCTCCAGCCATAGGGCCGGCCCGTTGGCATACACCATCTCATCGGGCGACAAAGGCCCCGCCGCCAGCAGCCCCGCGGCATCGGACCGGACCATGAAACGTGCCGCATCTTCATTAACACAGTATGTGACAGGCATATACTGACCGGTACTATCAAATATTGCCTTGCGCAGGGCCAGTTGGGCGGCCTGAATTTGAATCGGATCGGCAGGTTTTAATTTGCCCAATCCTGCGGGTTCATGATGATGAAGTCGGCCGGGTAATCCGACGCGGCCAAATCAGCAATCACCTTGCGCACCAGGCGCAGCGACGCCTCCGCCGTTTCCGCACTGACAATCAGGCCATGCTTTTCCAGAAATACCAGCGCCGGTTTGCGGCCGTGCTCCTCCTGATACGCCCCGATTAGTCGCTTCATCTTTTGCGCCAACTGATAGCCGGGATCGGTATAAGGCACCCACAACGGCGGATACTTCTCCCCCTGAAACAGTTTCTCGATCTGCTTTCGGCCCCCTTTGGCGTTCACATACGCCCCCACCGCCAGCGGATGCAGATGGATTACATACCGGCCCAGCATCGCATGAAAATGCGCCTCCACCGAGGGCCGGATCCCCGCCGGCATCTCATCCTTACAGGCCAGCATCAGCCGCCGGACAATCTCATTCTCCCGGGCAAACGTCTCCATCCGGCCCAGCTCCGCATCCCCCAGCATCGCCAGCACCCCCTTCAATTCCATCCGCCGCCACCCCCTTTGCGGACTCATATCCTTCAGCGCGGTCCCGCTGGCCTTGATGTACATAAACCGCCCGTCCGCCGTCTTGGCGGACGTATTGCCCCCCCCGCCCTGCACCAGCGCCGTATCCTTTCCCGTCACATTCGATATCCGTATCAGCTCTCGCAGAGCCAGATCAATCGTCATAACCGTTTGCACCTTTCTTTGTTCAAAAACTATTTACGATTTACCTTTTTCCTTCCGGCTGATCCACACGGTCCCCGCCACAAAGTAGAGCAGCGTCGGCCAGATCAGAAAACTCTTAAACCACTCAAAACGCTCCTGATAACCATCCGTACCCTTCAGGAATATATAAATCGGAATCACCAGACAGGCTAACAGCGACAAAATTGCCACGATTTTTGCCGCCCCTAACATCGGATCGAAACAACCCTTTTCCGCAGCGGCAGGCGCCGGCGCCGGGGAAGGACGGACCGCCGCGGGTCGAACCTCCGGTTCCCCGGCAAACTTTCCCCTCGCTCCTGCCAGAAAAGAGAATAATATATAAAGAATAGTAGTCAGCAGCCACACCGGCACAAACAGGAAAAATAAATGGATGATTCCCTTCTGCTCCAGAAGAATCGCCAAAACAATCGCAATCACCCAACTGGCCAGCGCCGGCCAGTTCATCATCAGCTTCTTTTTCGAGGCCCAAAATTGCGTAAAGCCGATCCGGGGAAAAATCCAGTGTTCCGTGAAAACAATGGCCCCCACCGGCATCAGCAGCAGACCGTAATAACCGACAAAATCCAGCAGCTTGGTAAAAACAAATGGAAAACAGGCAATCAGAGTGGTGGCAATCCCAGCGATTAACGTCACCAGCCAGCGGGGCCAGTTGGGCGTAATCGCCTGAAACGCCAGCCCCGCCCGGTATAGCGTCGGATTCGAGGTGGTCCAGCCGGCCAGCACCACCGCGATAATCCCCGAAAATCCCAGCGCCTCGATAGCCAGATTACCCGGATCAATCTGGCTGATGCTTTTTTGCAAAATCAAAGCCGTCGCCGCCCCCATAATCCCGGCGCAAATCCACGCCAGATAATGGCCCAGATACATCCCAAACGCCGAATACAGCCCATACGTCGCCTTCTTGGCATAACGGAACAGCGCCATATCCGAAAGACCCGCATGCATCGCCAGATTGCATATCCAGGCAAACGCCGCCACATGCCAGAACCCGATGGATTTACTCCCATCAACGGTTTGCCCTGTCCAGATCACCTCATTGGCCAGCCGCCAGAAATCCCCAAAAGATCGAATCTGCCCCACACCTTCCGTACTCGCCGCCAGGCCGGGCAGCATCACCACCGCCCCGGCAATGAACATCAAAAACATCCAGGGCGAACAAACCGTCGAAAACTGCGCCAGCTTCTTAAATCCCAGGATCGCCAGCGTCACCACCACCGCCCCCACCAGCAATACCACCAGCACAAACCGGGTATCCTGCGGATACCAGTCCACCTGCGCCGGGATTCCAAACGGTATCCGCACCGCCGAAGCCGAAACCGTAATCATGCACCCCGCCAGAATGCAGAATAAAATGGCATTCACAATATTATAAATCGTCGTGGTAACCGGCCCGGCGATCTTCCGCAGATACCAGTACAGCGTCAGCCGGGTCTGGACAGCAATCGGCGCACACACCAGTGCCCACGTCAGTACCGCCAGAGCATTCCCGATCAGCAGCCCCACAAAAATGTCCATCGCCGACGAACCCCAACCGACAAACAACGCCCCGATGACAAACTCCGTCCCCGCCACATGCTCCCCGGCGAAAAGCCCCGCAAAATGCCGCCCCGGCTGGAGCTTGTCCTCCGCCACCGGCTCCCGCTCAAATTCGTACAGTTTATCGAGCGCTTGGATGGTACTGCTTTCCGACATCGTTCGTTCCTTTCGCTTTGGGAATTGGAATAGTTACGTCCACTCTTCCAGCAGCGCCCCCTCGGCCGCAAGACTCCATACCCCCTCTTTCATGCCCTTCGCTGCCGAAACCTTCTTCGTTTGCAGTTCTTCCAGCAAAGTCAATCCCAGCCCCCGGCAGGCCGGATACACAATAATCTTGCCGGGTATCAACTGCTTTTCCACCGCCCGGATGCCTTCCACCGCCCCGTCCAGCCCGCTGACGGCCGCCACCGAAATATTCGTATCCAGGCTGCCCGACTCCACCTTCCGCAAAACCGTCTTCATATCTTCGAGTATGGACCCGCTGGTCCCGATGAAATACAGTTGCTTCTCGATATAACGCTGCAAATCGATTTCGCAGGTCACCGTTGCCGCAATCCCGGCAAAAATATTGATAATGCCGCCCTTCCCCGCCGACTTCACCGCCTCCACCACCAGCTTCGGCACCGGCGCCATCAAAACAATATAGTCCATCTCCCCCGCCGGTGCGTTTTTGGCAGGGTTGGTCGGGTTAGTCGGGTTGGTCGGGTTGTACGAATGATACCCGACTTTGTTTTTATCCGCCAGCGGCCGGGTAATCTTATCCAGCAGTGCCAGCCGCCGGTCATCCAGATCCCCGGCATACACCGTAACCTCCGGCACTCCCTGGCAAACATTGCGAACCACGTGCATAACACCCATAGGCCCGCCCGCCCCGATAACATTGATTTTATCGCCGCGCCGTATCTCACCCGTCGCCGGAATCGTCTTCATCGACTCCGCCGGATCAGAACCTGTCGTCCCGATAATCCGTATCCCGCCGTAATGTACCCGACCCACATACGTTACCACTCCCCGTCCCAGCCTGCCGCCGCACAGCACAATATTCATCAACCCCCGGGCCGCCAGTTTCGCAAACAGCGATTCCACCACCGCCGGATCCGAACCAAAATAAAGTATGTCATCAAACGCCGCATCTTTCAACTCGCCTACCCGCTCCGCCCGCTGGACCGGCACGCTTAATCCGGCCGGCACTTCCGCGTCTGACACCCAGGTAATCCCGGCGGGTTTGCCGAACTGCTTGAACAGCCTTTGCAGTACAGCCGGCTTGACCGGGCCATCAGTCACGATCAGCATCTGCCCCCCCGCTTTCAGCGTCTGCCGCTCCCGGACAGCATAGGCATCCTCCACGCACGCCCACGGCTCCACCAGTGCAATCGCGGCGGCGGACAGCTTCTCCGACGCTGGGATCAGCATCGACTCCCCCTGCGGCGAGGTGATTACCCTCTGGTCCATCAAAACATATTCCTGCAGCGCCCCCTCAAAATTATAGCCGAACGAACCGTTGGAATTCGCCGTCGGCAGCCACCGGTAATCCGTCTGCACCAGATACCGCTGCCCGGGCCGAAAACCGGTAACTTTCTCGCCCACCGCCCAAACCCGCACCACCGCTTCATGCCCCGGCACCGTCGGTTTATCATCCGGCACATAGCTGGGAATCTCATCCAAAATCCCTTTTTCAATCCCGGAGATAATGCGGGTCTTCCGCGCATGCGCCGAAAACTGCTTCAACAGCTTCAAATCCGAAAAACAAAGCCCCACCGCCTCCACCCGGCACAAAATCTGATACGGACCGGGCGGCACTACCTTCTTACTGGTATTCAACGTTAATTGATCGGGGCCGATTAACTGAACGGCGTTTTGCGTTTGAGGTATTTGATATTGCATAGGGTATATCCTGCTGATTCTTTTCCTGTAATTTATTCGATTTTCTTGAGTATTTGTTTCGGTGCGGCGTTGGCATCAAAACCGGCCAGGCACCGCTTCTGCACCGGCTGCAGCCGCCGGCCAACCTGCTCGTAAAATTCATTCTTCGCCTGCGTATCCGCAAAAAACCCGCTCGCCCACCGGCTGGTATAGCCCAGCCCGCACTGCCGCTGCAAGAGCGAATTGGCATAAACGATATGACCGCCCTTGAGGAAAACTGGCAGCAATTTTTGCAGTTCCCGGCTGCGGAAATCATCGACAAACTTCTGGCCGGGACTGTTCATCTCCGTCCCCACCACCACCGGC
>JAKJEP010000133.1:0-8096 GCA_022705365.1 Planctomycetota bacterium
GACCGTTGGGTTGGGCGGCTGGGTGAGGGGCAATCGAAGGCCTTGCATGATGAATGGCTGCTGCGCTGCGATGAGACCGGTCGAAAAATCACTCTTATGGTAAACGGGCAGCAGTTTACCGGCCAGGTTATCGATGTTTGTCCTGAGCAGGGGCTACTGCTGCGGCTGGATAATGGGGCCATCAAAGCCTTTGAAGGAGCCGCCTGCTCGGTAGTGCGCTGAAGATTGGTTTTTCTTATAGCTAATTATATCAAATAGTTACGTTTTCCTCTTGACGTTTTGCCAGTTGCGATATAAAGTAATGGCACGCTGGAAATAAATTAGAAAAGGGGCAAGGTATAAAGTGCTAAGGAAAACTGATCGGCAGGCGGTAAGATTTATAAAATCAGTTATGATAAGGACATATAAACATTATAAAATTGAGGTAAAATAATGGAAAATGTTATGGAATGTACATCTGCTGCATACAAAATCGCGGATATATCTCTGGCGGAATGGGGTCGGAAAGAGATTTCACTGGCGGAGAATGAAATGCCGGGATTGATGGCGATTCGGGCAAAATACGGCAAGGAAAAACCGTTAAAAGGCAAAAAAATCATGGGCAGCCTGCATATGACCATTCAGACTGCCGTTTTGATTGAGACGCTGGAAGTACTGGGTGCGGACCTGCGGTGGGCATCCTGCAACATTTTTTCGACCCAGGATCATGCGGCGGCGGCGATTGTAAAAGCCGGTCGGACGCCGGTTTTTGCCTGGAAGGGTGAGACGCTGGAGGATTACTGGTGGTGTACAGAGCAGGCCCTAACCTGGCCGGACGGGTCCGGTCCGGATTTGATGGTGGACGACGGGGGGGATGCAACCTTGTTTGTGCATCAAGGTGTTAAGGTCGAGAAGAATCCCCGCCTCCTCGATAAACCCTGTGATAATAAGGAAATGCAAATTATTATGAACCGGCTTCGTGCCAGCCTGAAGTCCAATCCCCAGCGTTGGACGGGCATTGCGTCAAAAATCAAGGGAGTATCCGAAGAAACCACGACCGGAGTACATCGTTTGTATCAGATGCAGCAGGCTGGCGAGCTACTATTTCCTGCCATTAACGTGAATGATTCGGTGACGAAATCGAAGTTTGATAATTTATACGGCTGCCGGGAATCGCTGGCGGATGGAATCAAGCGGGCGACGGATATCATGGTGGCAGGGAAGGTGGTTGTGGTCTGCGGGTATGGCGATGTAGGGAAAGGGTCGGCCCAGAGTTTGCGAAATTTTGGGGCACGGGTGGTTATTACGGAGATTGACCCGATTTGTGCGTTGCAGGCGGCGATGGAAGGATATGAAGTGCGGACGCTGGAAGAAGTGGTGGAAGAGGGAGATATATTTGTTACAGCTACCGGCTGCTGCGAAGTGATTCGCGGGGAGCATATGGAACGGATGAAAAATGAGGCGATTGTGTGCAATATCGGTCATTTCGATAGCGAGATCGATATGAACTACCTGGAAACTACCCCGGAATGTACCAAAGAAACCATCAAACCCCAGGTGGATCTGTGGCATCTGAAGTCAGGCCGCAGCATTCTGGTTTTGGCGGAAGGCCGGCTGGTGAATCTGGGGTGTGCGACCGGGCATCCCAGTTTTGTCATGAGCAACAGTTTTACGAACCAAAGTCTGGCCCAGATTATGCTGGCCAAGGAGAATTTAAAGCCGGGTGTTTACACGCTACCCAAGAAGCTGGATGAGGAAGTGGCCCGGCTGCATCTGGGGCGGCTGGACGCCAAACTGACCCGGCTGACCAAAAAGCAGGCGGATTATCTGGGAATCAGCGTAGATGGGCCGTTTAAACCGGAGCATTATCGTTATTAATCGGACGAAAATTCATACTGTGGCCGTTGGGATATGGCAATTGGCATTTTGCCAACTGGTGATATTGTTTTGGGTAACGACCGGTTGCGAAAAAACGGTCCGGCAAATGCGGATTCGGCCTGAAGGGGATCCCAATCAACCGGTTATTTCCACCTATGAACAAGCCTGTAATCTATATCAGAAGGTGCTGAACCGTTATGTAAGAAAGGACGGACGGATCGATTATCAAAAGCTGGCAGAAGATACGGAAGATCGCAGCCGGCTGGACGGTTTTCTATCCTTTGTAGCTGAATTTGAGTTGGAACAATCGCCGGTAGTGAACGATGAAAAATCAAGGCAGGCATTTTATCTGAATGTGTATAATGCCTGTTCCTTACGCGGAGGCTTGGAATTTTATCCGCAAGGGAAGATACCCGATGAGTATGATACAGATTTGGTTTTTACGGTAGCAGGCCAGGAAATGTCACTCAATCGAATGGCAGAGCAAATGGTAGTAAAAACGGATTGGCGGATTTCTATGGCATTGAGCCGGCCGGCATTGTCCGGGCCGTATCTGGCAAAAACGATTTACCGCGATGATAAACTGGGAGCACAGTTGGATCAGGCACTGAAAGATTATCTGGGCAGTTGTGCCGGTTGTCAGATTGATTTTGCCAAACAGCAGGTGTTATTGGGCGGACTGATTTATGACCGGAAAGAGGAATTTCTGCAGGAATACAAACGGAGGTATGGGATCGAAGGGGAAAGTCTGGTATCTGCCCTGATCCCGTATGCCTGGCCGGCGACCCAGGTACAGATGGCAGAAGCAGCCGGATTTGCCGTCGGCCGGCTGCCATCGGACAATCGAATCAATGATATCGAGCGGGAGGATTTGCAAGAGGACGACAGCCAAGAGGAATATCGAATTTGCGGGTGTCAATAAGGGGGAGGTTCGAGGTACTTAAATTATGAACGATCTACGAGCCGGGATTATTGGTGTGGAAGACTATGGTTCTCAGGTACTGAAGACGCTGGGGACCTGTGATCTGTATAAAATTCAGGCGATTGCCGATAAGAATCGGGATTTGGCCCGGGAATATGCCCAGCAGTATGATGCCCGGCCGTATGATGATTACCGCAGCCTGATCGTAGAGGAGAAGCTGGACGTTTTGTTTTTGACGATTCCGACGTATTTATGCGGTGAGTGTATTACCCTGGCGGCCAAAAGCGGAATGCACGTGTTTAAGGAAGCGCCGCTGGCCCGTTCTTTACCGGAGGCGACGCAGTGGCATGATTTGATGGAGAAGGCGGGTTTGCGATTCCATGTCAGTGCCCCCTATCGTTTTGCCCCTGGATTTTTACAGGCGAATCATGTTTTAGAAAAAGAACCGATTGGAAAGATTTATTTAATTCGGGCGGAGAGTTTCGGTCCTTTTCCAGTCGATTTTAAATGGCGAGGTGATCCGGTGCTGGCCGGTGGGGGAGTCCTGCTGGAGATGGCGTATCCTATGATTGACCAGATAATCTGGAATCTGGGAATACCGGAGCGGCTGTACAGCCTGAATGCAGGATTTTGCAGCAAACGGGTTTTGCCGCCGTACCGCACCGAGGATACGGCCATTCTGACGATGAAGTTTCCGGATGGTGCGATGGGAAATCTGATTAGCGGCTGGATGGCTGGGCAGGAACAGGAATTACTATCCCTGTATGGTACGGAGGGAACGCTGGAAGTGAATCGGAATTTTTTGCGTGTCCGGGATGGAAAGGGTGAAATTGTCAAACAGAACGATTACCAGGTAGATGAGGCCTGGCTGACGGCCCAGCAGATTCGCCAATTTGGGGATAGTATTATGGATTCGGAACTCAAACCGGTCAGCACCGCGCGGGAACATCTGGCGAATGTTGCGATCATGGAATCGGCCTATTTGTCAGCCCGTACCCAGTTGCCGGAAACGCTGAAGGTCTATGGTTCCTTGTTAAAGCTTTCGTGACAGGATGGAAAATATTCTGGGATATAGTCAGGAGGATCTTACGGCATGGGTGAAGAGCCATTCCTATCCGGCGTACCGGGTGAAGCAGATCCAGGAATGGGTGTACCGGCAACATGTAGATACGTGGGAACGGGCCGGCAATTTGCCGCGGGGATTGAGAGAAGATTTGTCACGGGATTTTCATTTGCGGCAGGGGATTTTGCAGGAAATTATCGAGTGTGAAGATCAAACGAAAAAGCTGCTGCTGCGCTGGCAGGATGGAGCCCTGACGGAGACGGTGTATATTCCGGAAGCGGAGCGGCGAACGGTTTGTGTTTCTACGCAGGTGGGTTGCCCGGTTCAATGTGCGTTTTGTGCTTCAGGATTGACCGGACTGGAGCGGTCGCTGGCGGCGGGGGAGATTGTGGAGCAGTTGTTCCGGGTGCAGGAGCAGATGGAGCCGGGGCAGCGGATCAGCCATGTGGTGATCATGGGGATGGGGGAGCCGCTGGCTAATTATGAAAATACGCTGCGGGCGATCCGGATCATGAATGCCGGGTGGGGGCTGGGGATCGGCGCCCGCCATATCACGGTAAGTACGGTGGGGCTTCCGCAGGCGATCCGGAAGCTGTCGCAGGAACCGATGCAGATTACGCTGGCGGTCAGTTTGCATGCGGCGACCGATGCATTGCGGGAGCAGTTGATTCCCTGGGCGGCGAAATTCAAACTAAAGGAACTGTTTGCCGCGATTGATTTTTATTATCAGCAGACGCATCGGGAGGTAACGCTGGAGTATATCCTGCTGGCGGGGGTGAATTCCTCGCTGCGGGATGCCGATGCACTGGCCCGCCGGGCCAAAGGCTGCCGCTGCAACGTGAATCTGATCAATTATAACGAAGTGGCGCAAACCGGTTTCAAACCTGCCTCGCCGGAGGTGGTACAGGCTTTTATGCAGCGGCTGGCCGATCAGGGAGTTAATGTTCACCTGCGGAAATCGCGCGGCAGTTCGATTGATGCCGCCTGCGGCCAGTTGCGGCGAAGAAAGATGGATACAAAACAGGATAATTGACCAACCTTGTGATTTGCAGTATAAACAAGGTTTTGGACAAGATGAATCAAGGAAGCGTATTATGATTTCGAGCAAGGAATTGACCCCCCGTCAGATTGTGACGGAGCTGGATAAATATATTGTCGGGCAGGATGATGCCAAGCGGGCGGTGGCGATTGCGGTGCGGAATCGGTGGCGCCGCCAGCAGCTCCCGGAAGAAATCCGGGAGGAAGTGTCGCCGAAGAATATTATCATGGCCGGTCCTACGGGGGTGGGCAAGACGGAAATTGCCCGGCGGCTGGCGGCCCTGGTTGGGGCTCCTTTTGTCAAGGTGGAGGCGACGAAATTCACGGAGGTGGGGTATGTGGGCCGGGATGTGGAGAGCATGATTCGTGACTTGATCGAACGGGCAATCCAGATGGTTCGGGAGGAGCAGGCGGCTTTTTGCGCAGAGGAGGCGGAGCGGGCGACGGAAGAGCGGATTCTGGATTACCTGCTGCCCCGGCCGCTGCATCAGGAAGTAACTCCCGATGCGGACGGCGAGGTGGCAGATCGTTATGAACGGTCGCGCAGCAAAATGCGGGAACAGTTGCGCAGCGGTGCCATGGAAGAGCGGACCATTGAAATCACGGTCGAAGAAAAAGCAATGCCCATCAATATCCTATCCAATGTGGGTATGGATCAGATGGAGCCGGAGATGCAGAATTTTTTTGAAAAAATCATGCCGACCCGGTCGGCGCAGAAACGCATGGCGATTCGGGACGCCCGCAAGGTAATCCGCCAGCAGGAGCTGGACAAGCTGGTGGATCAGGACAAGGTGGTGCAAACCGCGATCCAGCGGACGGAAAATTCGGGGGTTATTTTTCTGGATGAAATTGACAAGATTTGCAGCGGGGGAGACCATTTTGGGGCAGAGGTGTCACGGGAGGGGGTACAGCGGGATTTACTGCCGCTGGTGGAAGGCACGACGGTGAATACCCGGCATGGCCTGGTGCGGACGGATCATATTCTGTTTATTGCCGCCGGGGCGTTCAGCCGCAACAAGCCCAGCGATCTGATGCCGGAGCTGCAGGGCCGGTTTCCGATCCGGGTGAAGCTGCATGACCTGGATCAGCAGCAATTTCGCCGGATTCTGACCGAGCCGCGAAATTCTCTGACAGCCCAGCAGGTGGCCCTGATGGAAACGGAGGGGATTGACATTGAATTTGCGGAAGATGGGGTAGCGGCCATGGCGGAACGGGCGTTTCATATCAACAGTACCCAGCAGAATATCGGAGCCAGACGATTGTACGCGGTGATGGAGAAGGTGCTGGAAGAGATCAGTTTCGAGGCCTCCGACAGCAAGGCTAAAAAATTTGTAATCGATAAAAAGTATGTGAGCCAGCGGCTTCAGGATGCCAGCAAAGATGAAGATTTGAATATTTTCGGTTTTGCGGCGGCTCCGGCAGCCAATAAAAACAGGTAGTTCCGTCAAATAAAAAGAATATATAAACTTGTTTCCCAGGGTTGCCCGGACTATAATAGGATAAGAAAATTCAAGTAGAAAACGAGATTTTTACTTAACAAGATTGGTAAAAAAACAGATTGTTACAGGAGGCCGTAATGGCGGAAGAAAAAACATTCGAAGAAAAAGTGAAAGAAGGAATCGATGAAATTCGGCCTCTTTTGCAGCGGGATGGCGGGGACTGCGAACTGGTGGGGGTTGAAGGCAAGAAAGTGAAGATTCGCTTTCGCGGCGCCTGCAAGGGATGTCCGGGTGCGGCTATGACGTTGAAGATGGGGATCGAACGGCATCTGCGCGGCAGGATTCCGGAAATCGAAGAGGTGGTGGCGGCGAATTAAATCTTGTGTCAGACTATTTCGCTGTCAGAATTTCGGAGATGGACTTGGTATCGGGGTGATGGATCAAGCCCCGCTCGGTGATGATGGCGGTGACATATTCGTGGGGGGTAACATCGAAGGCGGGATTGTAAACGTTGACGCCGGCGGGGGCGATACGATGACCCCAGGGTTGGGTGATTTCATCGGCGGCTCGCTGTTCAATGGGGATGGATTTGCCGTCGGGAAGGGACAGGTCAAAGGTACTGGACGGGGCGGCGATATAAAATGGAATTTTATGGGCCTGAGCCAGTACGGCCAGGCTATAGGTGCCGATTTTGTTGGCGGCATCCCCGTTGGCAGCGATGCGGTCAGCGCCGGTAATAATCAGGTTGACTTTTCCCAGGCTCATCAGGTGGCCGGCCATATTGTCACAGATGAGTGTCACATCAATCCCACGCTGCATCAGTTCCCAGGCGGTTAATCGGGCGCCCTGGAGCAGGGGCCGGGTTTCGCCGGCATAAACATGGAATTTTTTACCTTGTTCCTGGGCGGTGAACATGACTGCCAGGGCCGTGCCGTAATCGGCGGTAGCCAGGCCTCCGGCATTACAGTGAGTCAATACGGACATGCCGTTCTGGATCAAATCTGCGCCATTTTTTCCGATGGCCCGGCACATGGCGGCATCTTCGTCACGGATGGCATGTGCTTCGGCTAATAAACGGGCTTTCCATTCCCCCGGGCTGGTTGCCTGGCATTGCTGAGCGGTCTGTTTCATACGGTCCAGTGCCCAGAACAGATTCACGGCGGTCGGCCGGCTGGAGGCCAGGTAATCACAGGTTTTCCGAACCTGATTTTGCAGTTGCTCGACGGTTGCCGTCGGCGGGGTATTTTGCAGTCCCAGCATGACGCCATAGGCCGCCGCAATGCCGATGGCCGGCGCGCCGCGGACCTTGAGGGTTTTAATCGCCTGCCAGAGCGTTTCGACGTTACGAACGGCGATTCGCCGACATTCATTGGGCAAAAGGGTCTGGTCGATCATATCGACGCAGCCATCCGGCCCTCCGATCCATTGGATAGTTTCAATGTTTATCATTACTTTTGTTGGTTCAATTCCTGTTGTAGTTTCTGGTCCTTTTTCCGGACAGATTCCGCCAGTTGGTTTTTGTGTTCGGATAACTTGCCGGCTAGCCGGTTATCGTTCAAGGCCAGTATTTGCACAGCCAGCAGGGCGGCGTTTTTAGCTCCGGCGGAGCCTATTCCTACCGTGGCGACGGGGATGCCGGGCGGCATCTGGACCGTGGAGAGCAGGGCATCGATTCCCTGGAGGCAGCCGGAATCCATGGGTACACCGATGACCGGCAGGGAGGTATGGGCGGCAATTACCCCGGCCAGATGGGCAGCCATACCGGCGGCGGCGATAA
>JAKJEP010000133.1:8106-8356 GCA_022705365.1 Planctomycetota bacterium
CGGTGAGTTCCGGGCTGCGGTGGGCGCTCAGGATGTGTACTTCAAAAGATATGGCAAATTCCTTCAGGGTATCGGTGCAGTCTTTCATAGCGGTCCAGTCGCTGTCGCTGCCCATTACAATGGCTACCTGACTATCCGGCATGGTTTCGTCTCCTTGCTAAGAAATTATCATCTATTTTGGGACCGGGCTGAGTTCATTGATTCCCGGCAGCCGTACCCCTATAATAGCATATCATGACCAAGAAGGAAA
>JAKJEP010000134.1 GCA_022705365.1 Planctomycetota bacterium
CCCCGTCTCCCACGGCGGTGGCCAACTGCATAGCCGCTCCCTTACGGCAGTCGCCGGCGGTAAACACCCCGGGCAGATTGGTCCGCAGATAAGCGGGGTCGCATTGGATGAAATGATTTTTGTCCAGATCGATGGTACCCTTCAGAAAAGCAGTGTTGGGTATCATGCCGACGAAAATAAACACTCCATCACATGGTTTCTCCGTGATTTCTCCGGTTTTGTTATTTTGGAGGGTGGCGGACTCGACACGTTCGCTGCCGTTAATGGAAGTAACAACTGAGTCATACCGTATCTCGATAATTCCCTTTTTCGTTTCGGCCAGCAGCTCTTCTACCAGAACCTTCGTGGCGCGAAATTCCCGGCGGCGATGCACCAAAGTAACTTTTTTGCAGAATTTGGCCAGATGAATGGTATCTTCCACGGCGACATTGCCGCCGCCAACGGCAACCACTTCTTTGTCCCGGAAAAAGGGGGCATCGCAGGTGCCGCAGTAACTGACACCGGCGCCGGCCTGGCGGAACCGGTCCTCACCAGGCACCCCCAGCCGGCGATAATCGCTGCCCGGAGTCAGGATGACCACTTTGGCCAGATAAATATCCTCATCGGTACGCACCTCCAGCATCCCTTCGTCATACCGCGCCAGGGAAATCACTTCCGCATTGCTTTTCACGTTCGCGCCGAAAGAAACCGCCTGTTCCAGCAGCGCCGTAACCAGATCCGGCCCGCTGATTTTTGCGATCCCCGGATAGTTTTCGATGCGATCGGTCAGATTGATCTGGCCGCCGGGCACCAGTTTATCCAAAACGACCGTTTCATAGCGGTCCCGGGCTGCATACAAAGCAGCCGCCAAGCCGGCAGGACCGGCACCCACAATGACAACATCCGCACTGATATGGGCCATACACTCTCCTAGAAGGCAACTTGCCCGGCCTGTTCCGGCCAGATTTTTTTAATGGTATCCTCGTCACTGTGCTGGATGACGATCCCGCCGCTGCGCTGCCGAAGCATCATGCCCTTTTCATCCAGCCAGGTCTCTACGATTTTGCCATTCGGCTCCATCCGGCTTACCACATAGTAAACCGGAATTTCGATGGTGGTTTTTGTATCTTGCGGATTGGAGGCCGGCGGGTCAGCGGGAGCCTGCGCCACTTCCATTTTTTCCCGGGCGGCTACCCGCTGTATATAATAACCCAGCCCCTGAGGAGCAAGAGACAAAAAGGTGTATTCCCGTCCCGCCTCTTTTTCCATCAGCCGGCCCAGCAGGGAAGCCAGGGCGGCGGGCAAATAGATTTTTTCCTTCATTTCCATCGATTCGGTCAAAACCGGTTCGGTTTGCTGCGAGTGGGAAAACCACTCCATGGACAAAACTCCATCTTTCCAGACCACTCGTTTCTCCCATCCTCTGGCGGCATTTTCCCGATCGGTCCACCGAATACGAAATTCTTCCGCGGTCAGATCATCCGGCATCGAATACTGTTCTTCCAGGCGGCTGGGGCCCGTCGGAAGATCCAGGAGAGAGGGGGCATCTTCATTGACCGGAAGGGCCCAGCCTTTCATTTGCAGGAAAGCAGAGGCAGCAGGGCCCGGCTCGAAAAAAGAAACCGCCTGCAGGGTGAGCTTCTTTTTCCCGGATTCCTCCGCTACTTGTTCTGTTACACAGCGAAAACCTTTGTCCTGCCCGTCCATCTGAATGCGATACCAGGATTTCTTGCGTATCGCCTGGCTGATCTGGGAAATATCGATTTTGGACAAAAGATCCTGGGAGGCTTTCCGGGTCTGCTGCCAGCGGCGTTTCACCTCCGGCTCATCCATCGCGTTGAAATTTCGTACGATCTGTTCTATCAACGGGTTCGGATCCGATGATTCTGTGCCGGCCGTCGGTTCGATCAGGGAGAGAAGGAAGAAACGCCTCTTTTCACTTTGGATCAGCACCTCCTGAATGGTTTGTTTTTCCTGATCCGGCGTCTGAGGCTGCCAGGTAAGGGTCAGCCGGCCAAACGGACGATTATTTATCAGGTCCGAAAGGGCTGTTTCGATTACTGCCTGATTCGGATAGGTTTGCCAGAAATTCTGCCGGGCCTGGAGTAATTGTTCGTGATCTGTTTTTTCACGTGCAATCAGCAGGCTGACTACCAGATACTGCCTTCGGGGTGAATTATAAAAACAAACCAGATCCTTGCTGGTAGGAATTACAACGGCATCCCACTGGTCAAAACGGCAGACCAGGCCGGGCAAAGAAGGCGGCTGGTTCGGTTCCCGGCTCAGACCGCTGTAGATTTCACTGCCGAAAGGGGGACGCAAAGAAACCCCGTTGGCAATATCCACATATTCACGGCCCAGGAGATTTTGCGGCAGGACCGGATCGGCCGGATTTGCCGGCTGGGCGCCTGCACCGGCCAACATAACAGCAAACACAAATACGAAAACAGAGAAGAAAACATAATTAAATCTGCACTTCATCTTCATTTACTCGCAGTCTTTGATCCAGTATCTCCAGGGCATCGGGAAATGCCTGTCCAAGCTGTTCCCGGGATACGGATCGGGTCTTCATTTCCAGCGAAGGGAGGGAATCCTTTTGCCAGACCAGTTGATGTTCGGAATCATAATAAATGGTCTGGGAGGACTGCCCTCCCTGCCAAATTACTTCCACGGGGTCGCCGTGGGGATGGGCAGCCAGGATTTCGGGGGGAATATCCCCGCCCGGTTTGACCAGACATTCGGTTACACCTGCCCGCCCCTGTTCGTCGAAATCCAGAACTGCCAGAAGGACCCCTTCTTTCCGAAAGCCATCCTTTCCGACGGAGAGAGCGGAAAAGAAATCCAGCCAGTCCGGCGGTACAAAATTCCCTTTGACGGGCAGGCGGCTGGAAGTACCCTGCAGGGCCGGTTCATATAAAAAACCCTCCCGGTACTCGAGCCGGCGCGTCCATTTGTATTTGGGGGTATAGATACTTTTGGTATAATAAGAAAAACTCAAATCATTAGCGGTTTTATAACTGATGGTGATGAATTTTTGTTCGCGTTTGGAATAATTCAGATATTTTCCGTCATAAATCAGGGTGTTATCCTTCTGAATTTTCGGAGAAATCGCCAGAACGGCATACCCGCTCACCTGCCCCTGCGTTTCCAGCAGATAGTACCGTAAAATGGGTTTGCGCCCGGCCAGGGAATCCAGTCCGGCCTGCGAAACCTCCCGAATCACAGTCTGGGCATTTTCTCTGGCCTTTTCCCGGCTTTTCGCGGAGCCGGACTTGAAAAAAACCTGGATTTGGGCAAATGCCAGACATAAAACTAAAATCACAGCCAATACGATGGTCGCAATTTTAGGATGGGCTTGTAATCCCGCGGGATTCCAACGGTGGAAAAAACTCGTTTTGGATTCGTTGCTTTCATTCATAATCTAAAATAGTACGATTCTTTTGGAAGAAATGCAACCCTGGTCAAGCCAGCCGCACCATAAGAAAATCAAACCGATGGGATAATCGTAACCGGCCCGTAATCATTTGTAAAACAAAAAATTACAGTCTTTTCCAGGGAATTGCCGGGGCTGTTTTCAAATTTCTCTTTACTTGAGCTAAAGTCCGTTAATAATTGAAATAGAATCGGCTGAAAAACCGACAATAGTGTTGAGGATTATTTTACGTCAGAAATTATAAACAGTCAGGAGATATGAAATTGGATCAATATAACAACCAGCCCTATCCGGTCGCCCCTGAAAACCGGTCCGAATCAACCAGAGTTCCGCCGCCGCCGATTCCGCGGGCGATCCCGGTGTATGTACCGCCCGCTCAGGCAGGCCCAGCCAGAAAAGGCTCTTCCTTCCTGCTCAATATTGTAAAATACCTGTTTGTAATGATTTTTATCACTTCGCTGCTGTTGAATTTTTATCTGGGCGCTCTTTTCCTCCAGGGAGGATTATCGGAACAGGAATATCGCCCGGGAAAAAAGAGCCAGCGAATTGCCCTCATCGATCTGGCTGGTTCCATCGATATGGAAACCCAATACCAATTTCAGGAAATGCTTCGTCAGGCGGAAAAAGATGATACCGTGGAGGGAGTCATTATAGTAGTAAACAGTCCCGGCGGTCAGGTGGTACCCTCCGATATGATGAATCAGTATGTAAAGGCCTTTCAGAAAAAAGGTAAGAAAATCTATGCCTCGATTCAGCAGGTTGGCGCCAGCGGGGCCTACTGGGCCACGGCGGGGGTGGACCGGATGTATGCCCAGCCCAACTCGATGGTGGGCAGTATCGGGGTGATTTATATCAATCTGGTTCTGAAAGAGGCGCTGGAACAAAAGCTGGGAATCAGCCCGGTGGTGATTAAGTCCAGCCGTTCGGCATTCAAGGACCGGGGTTCCCCCTTTCGGCATCCTTCGGAAGAAGATATCTCGGAAATTCAGCAGGATTTGGATAAAATCCACCAGCAATTTGTCCATATCGTAAAAGACGGCCGGCATCTGGACGAAGAGCAGGTGTGGAAATTGGCCAGCGGGGATGTATTCGACGGTGAGGAAGCGCTGGGGAAAAATCTGGTGGATGAGATCGGTTTTCTGGATGATGTGATCGATGCGCTGACGGAGGAAATCGGCCTGGAAAATCCGCAGGTGATACGTTATTTCAATCCGCCGTCACTCAAGGAGATCCTTTTTGCGAAAAGTGCGGAATGGTCCGATTCACTGGATATCGAGAAACAATGGGAAAAATGGGCTACGACACCCCGCATCCAGGCGCTTTGGCTGGGGCAGTAAAGGCCGATAACCAGGAATACGAAAGATGCAGAAAGATTCGACCCAACCGGAACCCTCCAGCCGCGGAATCGGCCCTGTAACGGCTCATTCCGGTGCGGTTTTTCCACCCGTGGTTCAGTCCCGGCGAATTAATCTGCTTCGTATGCTGCTTTTGCCCCTGCTGCTGGCGCTGCTTTTGATAGTTTTTATCATGATGGGGCGTGACCGGCTGGTCCAGAATAATTATCTGGAGGGAATGCAGGAATTAGGCCGACAGATTCAGCAGTACCAGGCGGTCCGCAAAAAATTGCCTACCAAGCAGGAAATAACCGCTTTTCCTATCTATAAGCGTATGAGCCTGGAAGCGATTCAATATGATGAAACTCACATTATTTCGGGCTGCCCAGACGATACGATACTGGCCTATACCAATCCTATCCAACTGCGATTCCGGAAAAGCGGGCTGGCGGCTCTTTCGGTGGGAGGCAAGGTGGATTGGATCGACCAGGAGGAATTGAAACGCCGGCTGGAAGTGCGGGAACGTTATTATAATCAACAACTTATACCTTAATTGGGCATCTGGCCAGGAAATGTATCAAATACCTTTACCCGAAAAATACGAAACGATGGATTCCGATGCCGCGATCCGGCAGATACGCACGCGGAAGGAGCAAATAGGCTCGACTTTGGTGATCCTGGGGCATCATTATCAGCGGGATGAGATTATCCAATTTGCGGATTTCACCGGAGATAGCTTAAAATTAAGTCAGATTGCTGCCCAGCAGAAGGAAGCGGAATATATTGTTTTCTGCGGGGTGCATTTTATGGCGGAATCGGCGGATATTCTCACTTCGGCAAAGCAAAAGGTGATTCTTCCGGATCTGACCGCCGGCTGCAGCATGGCGGATATGGCGGAGATCGACCAGGTGGAAGAGTGCTGGCACTATCTGGAAAAGCAAATTTCCGGTCCAAATCAATTGATACCAGTAACTTACGTAAATAGCTCCGCCGCCATCAAGGCTTTTTGCGGGCGGCGCAGCGGCATGTGCTGCACGAGCAGTAATTGCCGGGCCATTTTTGAAGCTGTCTGGCAGGCCAATCCCCAGGCAAAGATTTTGTTTTTGCCGGATGAACATCTGGGCCGGAATACTGCTTATCGGATGGGCATACCGCTGGAGCAGATGGCGCTATGGGATCCGTTTGAGCCGGGGGGAGGCATTCCAGCGGGAAGTTTTTCCAGAAAGCGCGTAATTCTTTGGAAAGGCTACTGTTCTGTGCATCAGGAATTTACCGTGGAACAGATTCAGAAGGCGCGGGCCGCCGAGCCGCAGGTAAAGGTCATCGTTCATCCGGAATGCTGTTTTGAGGTGGCTCAGGCGGCAGATTTTGTCGGCAGTACCGATACGATCATTAAGACGATTCGAGCGGCGGAACCGGGCAGCAGCTGGGTGGTTGGTACGGAAATCAATCTGGTGAATAGACTTGCAGGCGAAATGGCGGCAAAAAATGTGAAGGTTCGTTCGCTGAGCGGGACGGCCTGTTTGTGTGAAACGATGTACCGGATCAACCTGCCGCATTTGTGCTGGGTATTGGATCAAATTGCCGAGCATATCGAAAATCCGGCGCAAGTACCGCTGGTGAATCGAATTGTGGTCGAGGAAACCATCAAGAAAGATGCCCGTCTGGCGCTGCAGAGGATGCTGGACATAACCGCCGCTGCGCAAGCAGTAAAACCAGCGTGAAACACATCCCCTTTTTAGATTACAAATACCTGCTGCATAGATGGTTAGCTCGTTGGGTATGGGCAGCGGTTTTCGCGTTTGGGGGTGGTTGTCAAAATCCGCAAGCCGTACCGATGGTAGATACTGCTCAGGCCGGGCAGGAGAAACTGATACGTTATCTAAGGCCGCTGCCGACAGTTACGTCTATTGAAGTGTGGGATTTGCCGGCGGAGGTACAAGCGGAACCACGGGCGGGCCTGATCATAAAGACGGCTCATTACGAGATTTATACTACGCTGCAGGACCCTTTGATTTTGCGTCAGGTGCCGGTATTTCTGGAGAGTGCCTACCGCAGTTATGGGCAGGTATTCGGGCAAAAGCTCGAAATCGAGAGGCGGCTGGCGATTTACTTTTTCCATAACCGCTTGCAGTGGGAGGAGTTTACGCGTTACTGGACGGGGCCGGCGGCGGAGGTGTACATGCAGATTCGTGCGGGGGCGTATTATCTCGATAAAGCCTGTGTGGCGTATCATTTAGGGCGACAATCGAATTTTGCGGTATTGGCCCATGAAGGGTGGCATCAGTTCAGCGATGCGGTGTTTGCCTATCGGCTGCCGGCGTGGGCGGATGAAGGGCTGGCGACCAGTTTTGAGTCGTACCAGTGGGAGGACGGCAAGGTGCGGTTTGATCCGCGCCGTAATGGTATGCGGCTGATGGATTTACAGAAGGCACTGGCGTCGGGCAAATGGATGGGGCTGGGCGAGCTGCTGGCGATGGATGCTGGGAGGGTCTTATCGTTTGCCAATCAGGATTCCGGGGGAGATTCCGGGCGAATGGGTTCAATTACCGGGTATTATGCCCAGCTATATGCCCTGGTGCGGTTTCTGCGGGAGGATGAGTATGGGCGGCGGCTGCTGTCGTTTCGTAACATGCTTAATGATGGTAGGTTAGGAAATTGGCCGCTGCCGGAGGAGCTGCGGGCGGAGGCCGTGGGGCGGAAGCAGAATCCTTCCCGGCGGTGGAATGCGTTGACCGGCACGCTGATTTTCCAGAACTATATCGCGGCTGAGCCGGGTTCGCTGGAGAAACAATACCAGCTTTTCTGTCGCAAGATTGTTCGTAACATCAGCAGAGAAAATAAGTTGTAAATATAACCGGATTTGGGTTGGCCCGGTCTTCCGGGGGGAAGATTCGAATTGGTGATTGCGGCTGGGGAGGGTGTGGTATGTGGTTATTTTCGTTGATAGAAAATTGATGTAAGCCCTTATTATTGCATTTGAAAAATTGATGTAAGTGCTTATTTTACGTGGGGGATGGGTTTGAATGAGGTCCTATAACTAAGTTAATTTGAGTAATATGGGTAAGATGTAGGGGCATTTTTGGTAAAGTTTAACGATTAGGTAAGATGTTAAACATTAAAACGTGGGACAGGGGTGCCTGCACCACTTCCGCCGCGATCTCCTGCCGCTTTTGACGCTCCCGCTGGTCGCTGCGAAGTTGTATAAGTATTTATTTTCCGGATGATTATATTGTTTTTTGGTTGAATTTTGGCTGGTGGGGATGGTCGGAAATCTGGTTTAAAATGGGTAAGATGGGTAAAAAAATGTTAAGATGTAACGATTAGGTAAAAGTTGAATAAAGTGTGATAAAAGATGAAGAAAGTGATATAAAACATGGGTAAAACATATGGTAAACACATATAAAACATGATGAAAAGTGAAAGGCAGGCAATGCCTGCACCACTGCGACGCGGTCATATCACCCAATTGGCGTTCCCGATGGTCGCTGCCACAGGGCGAGAAAGCGAGAGATTACGAAGGTATCCCGCAAAGACGCAAAGGCGCCAAGGTTACGCGGATGGACGGGAAGGGTTATGACAAGAAGCGGTGACGGCAGGACAGGGA
>JAKJEP010000135.1 GCA_022705365.1 Planctomycetota bacterium
AAATCCCCCAATTGCTGCCATACATACTCCGGCGATAAATACTGCGCATCATTTTTCTCGATGAGATACCGTGTCTGGCAGCCGAGCTGGCGAAACGCCTTTTCAAAATCCGAGGAGCAATATTTCAAAAACGTGGTCCACCGGCAGGTCCGCACCAGCACCCGCGGAAAAATCTCGCCCCGGGCAATCTGCTGCTGGCGCTGCTGAAATTCCGATGACTGATAATACGCCCGGACCGCATCCCGCGGTACCGCCGACCGGAATTCGGCGATCGGCCCGGCCAGCCTCTCTGCCAATTGCGTATTCCCCAGGATGATGTGCAGCCGGGGATACAAAAGCGTGCTGAAAAGAAGCAGTTTGTGGGAGCCAATTGCTTCGCTGAAATCTTCCAGGTGAAATAAAACGCGGATCCACGCAGGGGATTCTTCGATCAAATAATGGGCACGGGACTTGCCATGTATTCCTGTATAGGGATTTCTCAGGCAATACCGCATCTCCTCGATACATTCGGCCGCTCCGCCAAAGGTGATAGGCCCCCCGTCCCGGAGATATGGGGCGATTCTCTCCGGAAAATCCGTTTCCATCAGCAGCAGACATCGCCTTTTCATCGAATACAGATACAGCCCATCCCAGAACTCCACCAGGACATACTCCTCCAGCCAGGCCGACTGCTGGACCTCCCCCGCCAGCACCGGATCCTCCTGCCGCAGAGCGGTTATGTTTTTCTTGTAGAACTCGTACCCCTTCCCAGCAGCCGGCCGCTCCCGGCGCGGCAGAAACAACTGGGAATTCACCAGCATCGCCGAATACAGCGACGAATTTTCCATCCGCTGCCCCTCCGGCAGCAGCCCTCCCGCCCGGACCAGCAGCTCCAATGCCCTAGCATAGTCCCCTCGCAGATACGGACCGATCGACTCCAGCAGCAAATGGTACGCCGGTTCATCTTCACCAATTCCGCTCTCCGCTATCGCCGCCTCAACCCGGTCCACCTGCCCCCCCTCAATCAGGCAGCGAATTTTCTCACTCATGGCTGCGAAGTCTTCTGTTGTAACCGGCGAAAGCTTCATTCCAAATCCAAAATATATAATTCCTTATAATAACGTTAGTTACAATTAAACCGCGCCGCCTGGTCTCCGGTTTCTTTTTTAATTATCGGGCGTTCCTGCCCCGCCACTTGAAAATTGCTAAACTTCCCTGGCAGTGCTGAAAATCGGGATTTCAGCTCACCAGAATACCCATCTTAACAGCCTGGGTTCATAGATATTCGCCCCCCATATGTTATACCAGGCCGCCCAGAACGACAGGATACTGCCCGCCACAAATAGATACAGGGCAATCCCCCGCCAATACACCGCCACCGCGATCCCCGCCGCCGCCTTGCCCAGCCACCCCAGCAGCGGCCCGCAAACCGGACCAAAAACCGCCGAAATCAGCCAGATCGCCGGATGGACCTCATTTTGATGGCCCCCATCCCGCAGCATGAAATACATCGTGCTGGCGGCATCACATCCCAGCGCCACCACAAATACCACCATCAGCCACCAATACCGCCCCCAAAACCCCTGCCAGTTCTTCTGAAACCGCCTTGCCATCTGCGAAATCATCATACCCCCTTACAGCCAGTTCTTCCGGCGGAAAAACACCAGCATCCCTACGGTTACGATCCCCATCACCGCCCACACCAGCGGATACGCCCAGGGCCAGTCCAGCTCCGGCATGTATTTGAAATTCATCCCATATACCCCCACGATAAACGTCAGCGGAATGAAAATAGTCGCAATAATCGTCAATACCTTCATGACGGCATTCAGCCGGTTGCTTACTATCGACAAATACACATCCAGCATCCCCCCGATCATCTCCCGGTACATATCCGTTGTCTCGATGACCCGTAGCACATGGTCATACACATCCCGGATATAGATCTCCGTCGTTTCCTGGATCAAATTCGACTCGCTCCGCAGCAGTTCATTCATCAGCTCCCGCGTCGGCCAGAAGGTTTTGCGAAACAAAACCATGTTCTGCTTGAGGTCGTAAATCTCGTGCAGCGTCTTTTCCGTCGGATTGCCCATCAGTTCCTCCTGCAGGATCTCCACCCATTCCTCCAGCTTTTCCAGCACCACAAAATACTGATCCACAATGCTGTCAATCAGCACATACAGCAGATAATCCGCCCCGCATTTCCGCAGCCGGCCCGTGGAAGTGCGAATCCGTTCCCGCACCGGCAGAAAAAGATCGTCCGAGGCCTCCCGGAAGGAAATCACATAGTTGGCCCCCAGAATAAAGCTTACCTGCTCCTGTTCCACCATCTGCTTCTCTTCGTTAAAGCGCAGCGCCTTCATCACCACATACAGATAATCGTCATGCTCTTCCATCTTCGGCCGCTGCCGCGTATGGACAATATCCTCCTGCGTCAGGGCATGCAGGCCAAACGCCTCGCCGAACTTGCCGATGATCCCCACATCGTGCACCCCCTCCACGCTGATCCAGCTAACCGTCCGGGTTTCCTTGTAAGGCACACAGGCCGCCACCGTGGTGAAGGTCTTGGCCTGGCAGGAATCTAGAGAATAATCCAGCACCTCAATCTTGACCGCTTCCTCATTTTCCGCCCCTACATGCACCAGCGTCCCCGGCGATAAACCCGGTTTTTTTGCTCTTCGCTTGCCTGCTCGACCCATAACATCACAGCCTTTCTGTTAACTAATTCACCAAACAATTTCGATATGTAAACATAAAATCTAACAACAGCCGGCTTTTCGAATTTTTCTATTCCTTTTTTATGTAAATCGGAATATACTACAAATTAACTGAATCGTCAAAAGTCATTATGGACAGCCAAAAAAGGCTCTGACTCCCCAATAATAAGGGGAAAAAGAGCTTTTGACGCTAGCGTCTTTGTTAAAAATAGAAATAAATTTTTTGTTTTTTTAGGTTGACCCGTTCTGCTTTTGTGCATAAAATTGAAAGCCTAATCAGATAATGGGTTTAGGAACGTTTGTATATTGTTGACAGGATGCTTTTTTATAGTATGATGATTAACACTATTGATATAGCGTTTTGTACCAATAAAAGCCCCCCCCAGGGGTTTTGGCAAAGTAAGCGTACTAGTTTTAATTTATTTTTTTTGCGAAAGGAGTTAGTTATGAAATCGCGTGTTGTTTTGCTTCTGAGCATTGTTCTTGCACTGGGTCTGGCCGGCTGTGCCTGCATGGAAAAACAGCCGGAACCCGTCAAACCGGCCCCCAAACCGGCCCCCAAACCAGCCCCAGCCCCGGTAGTGGAAAAACCAAAACCGGCCGCCTGTGACGGCTGCTGCCGGGTGTATCCCTGTGAGTGCTGCCCGGTTCTCCGCCTGCAGAAGGTCATGCCCGATCAGGTGGCGGTCAATGCCGCTTTTGATTATGAAATCAACGTTACCAACATGACGGACAAACCCCTGCATGCCGTAGTCGTCAAAGACAATCTGGCCGATCACTTCCAGTTCAAGAGTTCCAATCCGGCCGCCGCGGTGGAAGGAAAAACCCTGGTCTGGAGAGTGGACACCCTGGAACCCAAAGCCAGCAAAAAGCTGGTGGTCTCCGGTGCCGCCACCAAAGCGGAAGATATCTGGCAGTGTGCAGACGCCACCTATATCCTGCCGGCCTGCTGTGCCACCAAGGTGGTCCAGCCCAGCCTGGCTCTTTCCAAATCCGCTCCGGAACGCGTCACGATTTGCGATGAAATCCCGATTAAACTGGTAGTGGAAAACAAGGGAACCGGCGCGGCCAACAACGTCAAGATTTCCGACCCGCTGCCTGATGGCCTGGTCACCAAGGACGGCAAGACCGTCATCGATATCAACGCGGGCAATCTGCCGGCCGGTCAGGCCAAGCAGTTCTCGGTCGTTACCGTGGCCAAGAAGACCGGTACCTTCGAGAATAAGGCTATGGCGGTTGCCGACGGCGGCCTGAAGGCCGAATCCGGCGTAACTCGCACGGTCGTAACCAAACCGGTGCTGGCCATCACCAAGACCGGAACCGAAAACCAGTACCTGGGACGGAAGATGACCTATAACATCACCGTTACCAATAAGGGTGATTCCCCCGCCGTTGACACCATCGTGGAAGATACCATTCCCGCCGGCGTCACGGAAGTGGCCCTCTCCGCCGGCGGCAGTGTCGTCGGCTCCAAGGCCGTCTGGAAACTGGGCACTCTGGATGTCAACGCCTCCAAGCAGATGACCATCAGCTATTCCAGCAACCAGGCCGGTGAATTCGCCAATACGGCGACCGCCCAGGCCGTCTGTGCCGATGCCGTCAGCGCCTCGGCCAAGACCGTGGTCAAGGGTATCGCGGCCATCCTGCTGGAAGTGATCGACGTGGACGACCCGATCGAACTGGGTCAGAACGAAACCTACGAGATCACCGTAACCAACCAGGGCTCCGCTCCGGACACCAACATCCGGGTCAAATGCGTCCTGGAAGATGAATTCGTGCAGTATGTCTCTTCGTCCGGCGTAACCACCGGCACCCTCGAAGGCAATACCATTACCTTCAGCCCGCTGCCCACTCTGGCGCCCAAGGCGAAGGCCACCTGGAAAGTCGTCGTCAAAGGCATCAAGGCCGGCGATGTCCGCTTCATGGTGATCATGAACAGCGATCAGCTCGGTAGAGATGTACAGGAAACCGAAGCTACGAATTTCTATGAATAATCTTCATGGAATGATTTCAAACAGCAGGTTCAACCCGTAATCTGCTGAACAGACCAGTAACACCTTTCCCCCGGACCGGGCGGAAAGGTGTTACTTTTTTTATTCACTCCCCGCCCTCTTTCCCGTATCCCGATTGCCTTTTCCCTCCTGTTGCGATACAATCCGCCGATCATGAGGTATCAAACAGCCAAAAAGATCTTCTGCCGCAAACTCTCCGGCAGACAATTGTTTTATTCCATCCTTATCCTCCTGCTGACAGGATTGATTACCATGCCCTTCTTTGCTGACAAAATCATCTTCCCCGGCCGCCGTTCCTACCGGGACGATTCCCAGATCCTCAAAATCCAGACCCCCGACGGTCTGCTCCTCTCCGCCATCTACCTGCCCAAACCCGACTCCGACTTCACCATCCTCTACTGCCACGGCAACGGCGAAGATCTCGGCGATCTCCGGCCGATTCTGCAAATGTATCCGCTCAACGGTTTTTCCATCCTGGCCTATGACTACCGCGGCTACGGTACCAGCCAGGGCACCATCTCCGAAGCCAGCGCCTACCGCGACGTCGAAACCATCTATGGCTACCTCCGCAGCGAACTAAACACACCCCCGGACCGCATCCTCGTCCTGGGCCGCTCCGTCGGCGGTGGTTCCGCCGCTCACCTCGCCAGCCGCAGGGAAGTGGCCGGCCTCATCTTCGAAAGCGCGTTCGTCTCCGCCTTCCGCGTCCTCACCCGCATCCCCCTCCTGCCCGGCGATAAATTCAAAAATATCGACAAACTCAAAACCATCCATTGCCCCATTCTGGTCATGCACGGCACCCGCGACTGGCTCGTCCCCTGCTGGCACGGCCGAAAACTCTTCCAAACCGCCCGCGAACCCAAACTCTGCCTCTGGGTCGAAGGCGCCGGCCACAATGACCTCCTCTTTGTCGCCGACCGGGCCTACTGGGAAAAACTGGGCGAATTCACCCGCCTCATTCAGAAAAACCAGCCCCTGCATTAAACCCGTACCTCCCCCTTTTGCCAGCCGGTGGGCCTCACGGAGTGATTTATAAATACCGGCGAAAGCCACGCTCTCCTTAATTCAATAATCTATAGATACTTACACACGCCATCACCACATGCCTCTGCATCTTTTTTCATGTTCCACCATTTCCTCCCTTGACAGGATGGTTCCAAACTGTTACTATATATACTAACATAGTGTTAACCTGAATGTTTGAGAAATAAAAAGTATGGAAAGTTTAGTATCCGGTCAATCAATTAAAAAACTCCGAACGGAGGCCGGTCTCAGCCTGCGTGAACTGGGCCGGATTACGGGCATCTCCGCCGCCTATCTGGTCTCGCTGGAAAAGGGTGCCAGCAGCCCCACCATCGCCACCCTCTCCAAAATCCTGAAGGCCCTGGGTTCGGACCTGGCCAGCTTCTTTGCCAGGGCCTCCGGCGAACCCGAAAAGCCCGTCTTCTCCGCCGCCGACCGCCAGACCATTCAGGACGCCCACCGCACCTATCACTTCCTCCTGCCCAAAAGAAGCGATATCCGCTTTGAGATGATGAATGAAACCATCCTGCCTTCCGAAAAAGAACCGGAATGGGAAGTGCATGACTGTGACGTCGCCGGCACCATCATCTCCGGCGGCCCGGCCGTCCTGGAAATGGAAGGCATCGGCGCCTGGCCGGTCAAAAAGGACGATTCGTTTTACATCAGGGCCAGGCAAAAACACCGCCTGGTAAACAAGGGAAACCGGCTCCTGAAACAAATAACCGTAATGTATCCGCCCCGCTATTAATATTATAAAGGAAAGAATCATGACAACCAAAACCACACACAGAAATTCGAATAGTACGGAAAAACTGGCCATCGACGGGGGTGAGAAAACCATCGATCAGTTGGGTCCCTTCCCGACCAAAATCGGCAAAGAGGAACTGCTGGAGGTCCTGGACCTCTGGCAGCTTTCCGCCGGGAATATGGAAAAAATCCGGGACATCATCAACTCCGACCCCCGCCTGAAAGGCCCCCATCTGTTCCGCTATTACAATCCCCGCCCCAGCAAGGTGGCCGCCGCGGAAAAAGCCATGAAGGAATGGATTGGCTCCAGCTACTGCATGGCCACCAATTCCTGCACCTCGGCCCTGGTCGCCGCCTACCGCTCCCTGGGCATCGGCATGGGCGATGAGGTAATCGTCCCTGCCTATACCTTCTTCGCCACCGCCGCCACCGTCGCCGCCTCTAATGCCATCCCGGTCATTGTCGATGTGGACGACACCCTCTGTATGGATGCCCGGGCTGCCGAAAAAGCCATCACCAGGCGAACCAAAGCCATTGTCCCCGTCCACATGCGCGGCGCTCCCGCCCAGATGGACGCCCTTATGGAAGTGGCCAACAAACACGGCATCCCCGTCGTCGAAGATGTCGCCCAGGCCGCCGGCGGCTCCTTCCAGGGCAAGATGCTCGGCAGCATCGGTAAAATCGGCTGCTTCAGCTTCGACTACTACAAAATCATCGTCAGCGGCGAGGGCGGCTTCTATACCACCGACAACGAACGCCTCTACACCCGCGCCCTGAACTGGCATGACTGCGCCGCCTGCTGGCGGCCCGACCGCTTCGGCCCCGAAAAGGAAAACGAAGACCTCTTCTGCGGCGAAAATTACCGCATGAACGAGCTGGATGGCGCCGTCGCCCTGGCCCAGATTCACAAAGCCGGTTCCATCCTGGCCGGTCACCGCGCCGCCAAGCAAAAAATCAAAGACGCCATCGAAAAACGCAATGGCCTGAGCTTCCGTCGCCTGACCGATGCGGCCGGCGATACCGGTATCTGCCTGATCCTCTATCTGCCGGATGCCGGCATTACTCAAACCATCCTGTCTGCCTTGAAGGCCGAGGGCGTCCCCTGCGGCGGCATCTACGATTCCAAGGTCCGCGACTGGCACACTTTCAACTACTGGGAGCACATCCTCCAGTACAAGTCCGTTTCCCCCGACCGGCTCCCCTGGAGCGGCGTCCCCCAGCACGAGCTGCCGAAATATACCAAAGACATGTGCCCCAAATCGCTGGAGCTGCTTTCCCGCGCCATCCTGATTGACATCGACTGCCACCTGCAGACGGAAGACTGCGACAAAATCGCCGCCGCCATCAACAAGGTCCTGCGGGCCTATCTGTAAGGTTTTCACGATCCGGATACAATAAGGCACAAAATATATGCCAATTGGAGACGCTCCGATAAAGAAGAATCGTTCCAAATTTCTTTTGTCCGCTGCCTTTTGCTGTATGGCTATAGGGTGTGGGGCCATACCGGCGGCAGACACCAACCTGGTCGCATCGCCTGCTGGCGTGATCTCCGAAGGGATTATTTCCTCCCCACCGGAACCGGCTGTCGATATTGCCCCTTTTGCCCGGGTACTGGCCTGGGATCCCAAAGTCATGGAGGGAACCAGTGCCCTGCGTTCGGACGAATTTCCCGCCGAAGACATTGCCCCTTACCGCGAATTTCTGCCGGCCCCAGATGGAACCTTTGCCGTCCGGTGACGGACGATACCGGCTGTATCGGTTTGCAGTGGGAGGAAAACCGCCAACTACAGTCTGTCTCGCTACAGTTTTCCGATGCCGTTGACAGGCCGGCGAAGGAAACAATTGAATTGCAGTATTGGACCGGAGAATC
>JAKJEP010000136.1 GCA_022705365.1 Planctomycetota bacterium
TCGAATTTGAAATCCCGGAAACCGCAGCGGGTCGATAATTCGTCAAACAGGGGAGAACCTTCGCAGGTCAGCCGGGCGGTAACACGATAGAGAATCGGATCGTTCAGATCCCAAAGCCGGGGATTTTGAACCTGAAGTTCGGACTCGATGAGAGTATCTCCTGAAGGCAGATCCTGAGAAATGGTTGCCGCGTCGAGAATATTTCCGCTGGCGGCGGGAGCGACCGTGAACTCGATCCTGCCTTTTTTCGGCTGGGCATCCCCATTGTGGAGATTGGCCTGGATGCGTATCTTGCCGGTCTGAGGATCGGGCCGGACAAACAGATCCTCGACACGTACCGGCGGCGCTAGCAGAAACTCCACGGAATCCATGATCCCGCCGGTCTGCGAGGGACCCGCACAGCCGTGCGGTGTTTGACGATAGGTAAAACCGTCTATCGGCGCATCGCCGGGCAGAAGCACCCGGACGGTGATGTGATTAGTCGAACCTGGTTTTACCGCATCGGTTACATCGAAAACAAATGGCATCATGGCGCCTTCGTGAGAACCAACAGGGGTCCCATTTACCCACACCTCCGCCAGATAGTCCACATCCCAAAACCGCAGCAAATATCGTCCATCCGTACAAGGATTGATAGGTACCACAAAATCCCGCCAATACCAAAACACGCCGACATATCCCGGGAAGGTATCGCCAATGAACCAGGGAACCCTGGCAGCCTTGGCGTCATCCCGCGGCTTTTCCCACCATTTTTGCTCACGCCCGATATTCCCGGGGTCGGTCGCCAACAGCCAGCCATCACCATCCAGACACACGATTTGACTGCTGATCACTTTTTCGGTAATGCCCGGATCATCTTGCCCCCAAAGCGATACAGACGGAAAAGTCAGAATTATGACAGAAATCAAAAGGAGTGAATAAACAGGAAGTCTTCTCGAGTCCATGCTGTTACATCCTTATAAATAATACTATCCGAATCCGAACCAGATCCTTTACTTTTTCTCCCCTGGCCAGGCTTTTTTTGTACAAATAACAAAGTCATTTTGGTTTATTTTAGCGGCTCTCATCTTATCTTCAAGATAAATATAGCTTTAGAATTTTATTGGCATCGAGTCAAGATATTGGTACAATAAATCTGTGTGATATAGAATTGTGACGGGTTTGTTTGATTAAATTGAAATGTACCTGAGAAGCGGAGGCGATGATGGCCAAGGCCCATGTGGATCCGGCGGAGTTGAGGCGTTTTGCGCAGGATTTGAACCGGTTCAATACGGAACTGGAATCCCTGGTGGGGGGGCTGAATATGCGGCTGCATAATCTGGAAAAAACCTGGCAGGACCAGGAACAGCGGAAATTCATGAATGAATTTGAACTGACCATGAAGGCCCTGAGCCGGTTTCTGGAATCCTCCAATCGCCACGCCTCTTTCATCGTGAAAAAGGCCCGCCACATTGAAGAGTATCTCCAGCAGCATTAGGATGTAGCATGAGCGGATATGCACGAGTTGGTTCTATTGAGGTATTGCGGGAGTTCCGGGCTTCCTTATGTACCTTTGCCCACACGGCCGCCACCGCCCTGGAGGAGTCCTACTCGGAAATTCAGCGTACCGCCCTGTGGCTGAAGCAGCAGCAGTACAGCCACTGGAAAAGCCAGGTCCGGATTTGTTCGGAAGAATATCAAAAGGCCCGGCTGGGCTTAAAAAGCAAGCAAAATTATGACGCTTCGGGACTGGGGGCGAAATATTCCTATATCGATGAAAAGAAAATCCTGGCCGCCGCCCAGCGAAAGCTGGAATTGGCCCAGCAAAAGCTGGCGAATGTCCAGCGCTGGGCTACCCGGTTCGAAAAAGAATCTTTCGATTACAAAGGGCTGATTCAGGGCCTGATGGATGTAGCGGAAGTGGAGATTCCCAACGCCATGGCACAACTGGATCGGATGGTGGATATGCTGGAGTCCTACGTCGCCCTGACGCCGCAAGCCGATGGTCCGGTGGAAGCAACGGGAGAACTATCCTTAACGGGTATGGCCCGCGATGAACCGCCGGCTGCAGGTTTTCCGGCTTTGTATCCCGCTCTGCGGCAGGCGGCCCCCTCGCAGGTAGTGCGCAATCATGCACCCGCAAGCAGGGAAATAGAAGAATGGCTGACCGGCCATACGATTCCGGAATCCCAGCGGCAGGAAGTAGCCGGCCTTGACATCGAACGCTTTCCGGCTGCCGCGGAGGAGAAGCTCGTCCTGGCCCGCTGCCGGGAATATCCGCAGCGGATTTATCTGCTGCGTGCCCAGTCATCTCCGCCCGGTGACAGCGGCTGGTATATCGGGCCGATCAAGCCGGAAGAGGATATGGAATATCTATCGCTGTCCATTGGTGAGGTATTGAAAATGCGGCCGGATCTGGCGGTTATTCTGGAATTTCCGGCCGGTTTTCTGGTGCTTCTGAACGGCAATTCGATCGAAGTCGTACTGGATGCCGATGACCGGACCGTCTGGCAGGCCGGCATGTCCCATAGTTCTGGATAAAATAGGAGCCGGCATGAGCATCAACGATAGTTACGCGAAATTAACCCGGGCTGCCAAAGACCTGATGATCCAGTGGGATCAGACCAAAGCAAGCTGGCGGGATGAGAAGAGCGCCGAATTCGAAGAACGCTATATCATCCTTATTCAGGCGGAGCTGCGGAAGGCCCGGCTGGCCATGGAGCATATGGAAGCCGTATTGAACGAGGTTCGAAATGATTGCCGGTAAGAAGTTTCAATCCGGGAAACAGGAGCATAGGGCATGACCGATCATCTGGAAAAATATCTGCAGGAAGAAATACCGGAAATATCCAAAGACCACCGAAATCTGCAGCAGATGGCCTTGGCTCAGGTTCTCAAACTTTCGAAAACGGCGGTGGAACCGGTGGAAACCGAGATGGAAACCTCCTATCAAACGGCCCGGAGTTCCGCGGAGAAAAAACAGAAGCAATCGCTGGAAAAGATAGAGACCGCTTTCCAGGCCAATTCGCAAACCGCCCAGCAGCAATATCAGCAGCAAAAGGAGGAGATTCGCTCGGCCTGTGATGCCAAACTGCGCAGCCTGGAGGAGCAGGTCAAAGACAATCGTGACAAGATCAGCAGCAGCACGGAAATTCATGTCACCCGCTCCCGAAAAAACTGCGAATACGAAGTGATGATGGCCGAAACCGTGGAAGACGGGGCCATGCAGAAGAGCAAACAGGAGCGTCACGAAGTGGAACGGGCCATTCCCGCCGCCAAAGGCCAGTTGGAACAGATATCCGCCCAGGTACAGCAACTGCTGGCCCATTATCATTTTTCCCCGCCTTCCTGGCAGGAGCCGATAGAGCCTTCCGAAAATGAAATGAGCGATCCGGTGAAGACCTTCCGGGAAAAGAAAGAGGCCGCCGGCGGTTATTATCATCTATTGTATAATCTGACTATTCCCCGCCTGTTTATCGGCATCTGGCCTTATTTTTTTTCCCTGCTGCTTTGTGCGATCATCGTGGGATTGATCTGGCTGCTCTGCCGGCAAAAGGGATATCCGCTTTCCACCTTTGGCCTCATGGCCGGTGCGGGAGTTCTGGCTGCCCTGATAGGCAGTTTTTTAGTCGGGAAAATTCTATGGAAGAAAAGCCGCGTGCAGATTGCCCATTTATACAATCAGTTTCAGCGGGTAGTGATGACCGGCCATGAGGTACTCGACCGGCATTTACAACTGACGCTGGACGAACTGGATCGCCGGGTCCAGCAGATCCACGAAAAACGCAAAACCGAAGAAACCCGGGCACGGGAACAGTTTGAAACGGTAAAGGCCAATGTTGCCAAACGCCGGGATGACTCCCTGGCCCAGATGCAGCAGGAATATCAGGCCGCCCGCCAGGAAATCGAGGAAAGCTGCCGGCAGGAACTGCAAAAACTCGAAGAGAACTATCAAGCCCGTCAGAACCAGTTGCAGCAGGAACACGATCAGCAGAAGCAGCAGCTCGAACGGCAGTTTCAGCAGGATAGGGAGAATGTGCAGCAGCAATACGAAGCGGCCCGTCGGAAACTGGAAAAACGCTGGCAGGAAGGATTATCCTGCATGCAGGCGATGCTGACCGATTTGGAGAAACTGGATCACTCCCTCCAGAGAGATTGGGGCGATCCGGTCTGGCGGCAGTGGAAACCCGTCGATTCCTATGCGCCCGTCGTGCGCTTCGGTTCCTTTCAACTGGATCTGAACCAACTGGCTGATAGTGTATTCGCCCAGGCAAAATTCCCCTTCGATAGAGACAAACCGGTTTTCTTGCCGGCCCTGCTGGCCTTTCCGGACCGCTGTTCCCTGCTTTTGCAAACCCATCGAGAGGGCCGCGAACAGGCCATCGCCGCCCTGCGCGCAGTTATGACCCGCCTGGTCACTTCTCTGCCTCCCGGCCGGGTGCACTTTACCATTCTTGATCCCATCGGCATCGGCGAGAATTTCGCCGGCTTCATGCACGCCACCGACTATGACGAGGCCCTGGTCGGCCGGCGCATCTGGACCGACTCCGCCCAGATTCAGCAGCAGTTGACCGATCTGACCGAGCATATGGAGAATGTGATTCAGAAATATCTGCGCAACGAGTTCGAAACGATTGAGGAATATAATCAGCAGGCCGGCGAACTGGCCGAACCGTATCGCTTTCTGGTTATTGCCGATTTTCCTCACAACTTCAACGAGGAATCCGCCCGGCGGCTGAGCAGCATTATCAACAGCGGTGCCCGCTGCGGTGTTTATACCCTGATTGCCTACGATGCCCGCCAGGAATTACCCATTGGCATTGATGTCCAGGACCTGGCCAGCCACAGTGCCCATCTGATTTTCAAGGACGGCCGTTTTGTCTGGCAGGATGAGATTTTCCGCAAATTCCCGCTGGCTCTGGATGCTCCGCCTGCCGAAGAACTGCTTACCCAGCTTATCCACACCATGGGCCGGGCCGCCAAAGACTCCTCGCGTGTCGAGGTCCCCTTTGAAATCATTGCCCCGCCGGAGAATCAGTTCTGGTCCGAAGACAGCAGCTCGAGTCTGAATGTTCCGGTGGGCCGGACGGGTGCCACCCGCCTCCAATATCTGAAAATCGGCAAAGGGGTCGCCCAGCATATGCTCATCGCCGGTAAAACCGGGTCCGGTAAATCAACCCTGCTGCACGTGATTATTACCAATCTGGCCCTGTGGTATTCGCCGGACCAGGTGGAATTGTATCTAATCGACTTCAAAAAAGGCGTGGAGTTCAAGACCTATGTCACCCATCAGGTTCCCCATATCCGCGCAGTGGCCATCGAAAGTGACCGCGAATTCGGGCTGAGTATCCTGCGCCGTCTTGAAGCCGAGATGACCCACCGCGGCGATCTGTTCCGCAAGGCCGGCGTTCAGGATCTTGCCTCCTACCGGGCAGAAACCGGCAATATCCTGCCCCGCACCGTCCTGATTGTCGATGAATTTCAGGTCTTTTTCTCCGAAGACGACAAACTGGGACAGGACGCCGCCATTCTCCTGGAACAACTGGTCCGCCAGGGCCGTGCCTTTGGCGTTCATGTCCTGCTCGGTTCCCAGACCCTCGGCGGGGCCTCCGGCCTGGCCCGCAGCACTATGGGCCAGATGGCCGTCCGTATCGCCCTGCAATGCTCCGAAGCCGATTCCCAGTTGATTCTCGACGATGACAATGTTGCCGCCCGTCTGCTCTCCCGGCCGGGCGAAGCCATTTATAACGATGCCGGCGGCATGGTCGTCGGCAACTGCCCCTTCCAGACCGCCTGGCTGCCGGAATCGACGCGGGATGAATATCTCACCCGGATTGCCAAAATCCAAAAAACTCCATTGGAACCGATGATCGTTTTTGAAGGCAACATTCCCGCCGATATCACCGCCAATCGCAAATTGTCCGCCTGCCTGAGTCAGCCTGCTTCTGCCAGGCGGACGCTTTCCCCGTATGCTTGGCTGGGCGAACCGGTGGCGATCAAAGACCCCACCGCCGTCGTCTTCCGCCGCCAAAGCGGTGCCAATCTGCTGCTGGTCGGCCAGCAGGACGTCGGTGCCCTCGGCGTCATAAACGCCGTCCTGGTAAGCCTGGCCGCTCAACTGGACCGGCAATCCGCCCGTTTTTTCATCCTGGAAGGCAGTGCCGCTGACTCCCCTCATGCCGGCCAACTGCAAAAAGTGGCTTCGGCTCTGCCGCATGAACATCGAAACGTCGAATGGCGGGCCGTTCCGGAGGTCATCAGCGAAATAGCCGCCGAAGTTCAGAATCGCATCCAGGCCGACCAGCACGATGCCCCCGCCCGCTATCTGTTTATTTACGGCCTGCAGCGGTATCGAATCCTGCGGCGGCAGGAGGAGGAATTCGGCTTTTCCATGGACCAGGAAGCCGCCCCCAAACCGGATAAGCAGTTCGCCGAGATTATCCGCGAAGGACCCCCGGTTGGTGTCCATGTTATCGTCTGGGCCGATACTCTCTCCGCCGTGGAGCGCACCCTCAACCGCCAGACCATCCGGGAATTCGACAACCGCGTCCTCTTCCAGATGGGTGCGGCCGACTCCAGCAACCTGATTGATTCTCCCCTGGCTAACCAGCTCGGTTTCCACCGTGCCTTATTTTTCAGCGAAGAGCAGGGCCTGCTGGAAAAATTCCGCCCCTATGCCCCGCTCACCGAAGACTGGCTGGCTGAAATCGCCAGTAAACTAAACCATCCGTAAGGTAAGAGGTTCGTTTGTGTTTGCTCCGGATTTTTATTTATGAGAAGGTTCTTACCTGAATCCCGAAAGGAAACTTGGTAGTATGAAAATATATCGCAGAGATTTCTTACACCATGTCAGCTGTATCGGTCTGGGATCGGCTCTGATTTCCTCCTGCCAGTCCACACCGAAAAATAAAGGTCCCCACCCTTCCGGTAATTTTACCCTCTGGCAATTGCCCTCTCAAACCCCATCTCAAATGAACAGCTACGTTCTTCAAACCACTCATGGTACGATCATCGTAATCGACGGCGGCACCGCCGGCGATGCTCCCTACCTGCGCGGCTTTTTAGCCGCCCTCGGAAACCAGGTTGAGGCCTGGTTTATCTCGCACCCGCATTCCGATCATGTCGATGCCCTGACTGTCCTGCTCAATCACCCCGGTGATCTGGCCATTGGTACGATCTACAGCTCCCTGCCGGAGGAAACCTGGATTGAACAATACGAACCAGCCTGTCTCACCACCTGCCGGGAATTCCAACTGGCCCTGCAAAAGTCATCGCGGGAAGTTTCTGAATTGACCATCGGTCAGCTCATTCAAATAGACGGAGTTTGCTTCGAAATCCTGGCTGTTAAAAATCCCGAAATTACCAGTAACGCCATCAACAACTCCAGCATGGTAATGAAAGTTTCCGACCGGGAAAAATCCGTTTTATTCACCGGTGACCTGGGCGTGGAAGGCGGAGAAAAACTCCTGCATTCGTCCTATGGTACTCAACTGCACGCCGATTATGTGCAGATGGCCCATCACGGCCAGAATGGCGTCAATGAACGGTTCTATCAGGCGGTCGCTCCCCGATTTTGCCTCTGGCCCACTCCTCTGTGGCTTTGGGACTGTGACAACGGCGGCGGGAAAGGCTCCGGTCCCTGGGATACTCTGAATGTCCGGGCCTGGATGGACAGGCTCCCTGTCCAAAAACACTATATTTCCGGATTTGGTTTGTGCAAAATTGAATAAAATTCCAGTTGATCTTTCCGCAGATAATACCTACCATTATTCGTGTTATCATTTATTTCTGAAAAGTAATTTGAAAAAAAAGGTAAATCCAGACAAGGGAGCAATAGGGTTGCTATCCTTATAAAAACCGGTTCAATCATTTTATTATGGGAGAACAAACTATGGATGATTTAATGGTTCGCAAAGCGCCGCTGCCCTGGTGGGCGGCGGGATTGTTTTTGGGGTTGGTCCAGATCCTGGCGGTCTGGCTGGATGGGCCGCTGGGCGTCTCTACTCAGTTTGTGGTCCTGGATTCCAAAGCGATCCATTCCGTCGCCCCGGACTATGCCCAAAAACACCCCCTTATCAGCAAGGAAAGTTATCAAAAACTCGGCTATGGCTTCTGGCTGGATATCGGGCTGATCGCCGGAGCCTTACTGGCGGCCCTGTCGGTGAACCGCTGGAAATTCCAGAAAACCACCGTCTGGTGGCAGGCCAATCACGGGCCTTCCGCTGGCGGCCGGTTCCTGGCGGGTTTTGTCGGAGGTTTCCTGATTCTGCTTGGCGCCCGCTTTGCCCACGGTTGCACCAGCGGCCAGTTCGCCAGCGGCTGGGCCCAGCTATCCCTGTCGGTCGTCCCG
>JAKJEP010000137.1:0-6266 GCA_022705365.1 Planctomycetota bacterium
GGAGGTGTTTGTTCCGTATGAGCTGCTCCAGCCGCTGCCCAATATTCCGCCGCGACCGGGGAGCCGCTGGCGGGCCAATTTTTACCGGGTGGATTATGATGAAGGCAAGACTAGAAGCTGGGACTGGGTGCGGGTTGGGCCCAGCTTCCATGAGTTTGAAAAGTTCGGTACTCTGATTTTTGAATGATAAGGCAATTTTACCAGGAGACAGATCGTGAAAAAATTCATACGTTATTGTTTGATCGGGAGTGCAATCATGATGGCAGCAAAAGATGTAAATAACCTGTCCGCGCAGACGGCTGACCTGCGGCTGCTGGACTGGCAGCCGAAAAGCCAGTTGGTCGTGAAGGAAACGAAAATTGACAAGCCGAAATTTCCGGTGATTGATATTCACAATCACCTGCACCGGTGGGAAAAGATGGGGCAGTTTCTTGAGGAAATGGACAAGGCCGGCGTTACCCTGTGCGTGAATCTGGATGGGTTTTCCGAGCAGGATGACTATCTGGAACAGTTGAAAAAGGTGAAGGAACTGGGGCAGGACCGGATCCTGTTGTTTTTTGTGCCGGATTTCAGCAAAATCGACGAGCCGGACTTTGCGGTAAAGGAGGCGAAGAAGCTGGAAGAGGCGGTGAAGATGGGCATTCGCGGTCTGAAAATCCATAAAAATTTGGGTTTGATCGTAAAAGACAAGACCGGCCAACTGGTGCCGGTGGATGATCCGCGGATTGATCCGTTGTGGGCCAAATGCGGGGAGCTGGGAATCCCGGTGATGATTCACGTGTCGGATCCGAAGGCATTTTTTACGCCGCTGGATCAATACAACGAGCGATATGATGAGCTGGCCGCCCATCCGGGGTGGCTGTTTTACGGGGATGAGTATCCATCCAAGGATGAAATCCTGGCCCAGCGCAACCGCATGATGGCCAAACACCCCAAAACCATCTTTATCGGGGCCCATGTGGGCGGATTACCGGAGGATCTCGGCCAACTGAGCCAATGGCTGGATACTTATCCGAATTTTTACGTGGATATCTGTGCCCGCATCAATGAACTGGGGCGCCAGCCCTACACCGCCCGGAAGTTTTTTATCAAGTACCAGGACCGGATACTCTTCGGAACCGATACCCCCTGTGATACGGAGGCTTACCGGATCTTTTACCGTTTTCTGGAAACGGATGATGAGTATTTTGACCCCGCCGGCGGGCATCACCTGCAGGGCCGCTGGATGATTTACGGTGTCTTTCTGCCCGATGAAGTCCTGGAAAAAGTGTACTATAAGAACGCGGAAAAAATTCTTTCCCGTTTCCAACCCGTAAAATCCGGTTCCTGAGCTACACAAAACGGGAAAATTTTCAATACAGACGCCAGCGTCAAAAGCTCTTGGACCCCTTGTTATTGGGGAGCCAGAGCCATTTTTGGATGTCCATATCGACTTTTGACGGTTCCGTCAATTCAGGCAAAAAATTTTATTAACATTTTGATAGATGGCGCATCTTACCAGGGGAACCATAGTGTAATAATTTATGTTTGCCTGCGACTATGGGATAAGGTAATATCCAGACTTCCTCTGTAAAAATAGGTAAAATGGCAGCATAAAGGCCGGTCAGAGTATGAAAAAAATTCTTATTATTTTATTCAGTGTTGGTGGTGCGTTGATTTTGTTGGGATGGGCGGGGTATGCCCTTCAATCGAAGCTGAAGGCCAAGCTGCCGAGTACGGAAGTGCGGGTGGAGTGTCCCCAGCGGGGAACCCTGACGGAGTTTATCACGGCGCCGGGGCTTGTCGAGCCGAAACGGAAAGTGGAAATCAGTGCGAAAATTTCGGCCCGGGTGATATCGATCCCGGTGGAAGAAGGCAACCAGGTGTTCAAAGGGGCGGAGGCCGGGGAGGCGGCGAAGGAGCCTACGCTGCTGATTAAGCTGGATGCCAGCGATCTGGAGGCGGGACTGCGTTCCGTCCAGGCACATCGTGCGGCACAGGCGGCCCGGATTGAGGTGGCGCGGGCGGAAATCACCAGCAAAAAGGCCAATATTGAAGCCTGCCGGGCCAGGCTGGAACAAATGACGCGAAAACTGGACCGGGAGAAAAACCTGCTGGGCTCGCGTGATATAAGCCAGTCCACCGTGGATGAAACCCAGAGCCTTTTTGACGAACAGCAGGCGCAGCTTACCATTGTGGAGAACGACCTGAAAACCACGGAAATGAACCTGGTGGTCATGGAACATGAGCTGGAGGCGGCGGATGCGGAAATCTCCCGCGCGGTGCAGGATCTGACCTATACCACTATCATGGCCCCGATGGACGGGATTGTCACCAAAATCAACGCCGAGGAGGGGGAGATGGTCATGACCGGCACGATGAACAATCCCGGAACGGTCATCATGGAGGTGGCCGATCTGTCGCAAATGCTGGTGCTGGTCCAGGTCGATCAGACGGACATCAGCAAGGTGCAGGTGGGTCAAAAGGCCAAAGTAGAATTTCAGGCCTGGCCGGACCGGTTTTTTGACGGGGTGGTGGAAAAGAAGGCGCTGGCCCTGACGATGGGGCGCAGCGGGGAATATTACGAAGTGGAGGTTCTGCTGCAGAATACCAGCGGGCAGGAGGTTTTGTCGGGCTTGTCGGCGGATGTGGATATTGAAACCGCCACTTATCAGGAGGTGCTGCTGGTTCCCAGCCAGGCCATTCTGGCACGGGAGGTGGACTCCCTGCCGATGGAAATCCGCGATAGCAATCCGCTGGTCGATACCAAAAAAACCTATGGTTCCGTTGTGTACCGGTATATCGAGGGAGAAGCCGTCGTAACGCCGGTAAAAATCGGGCAGAGCGACACAACTCATACGATTATTCTGGAAGGACTGACCGAGACGGACAAAATCATTACCGGCCCGTTCAAGATATTGACGACTCTCCAGCATAAGCAAAAAGTCCTGGACGAACGGGAAAAAGAGAAAGCCGGCAAGGACAAAGAAACAGCCGCCCCGGCTGGTGATGCGAACGAGGCAAAATCCTGACCCCCCAAAAAACATGCTGATCGAACTAAAAGATGTGCGCAAGATTTATAAGGTGGGAGTAGAGCGAATTCAGGCTCTGGACGGGGTAAGTCTGGAAGTCAGGGAGAATGAATATCTGGCGGTGATGGGCTCTTCCGGTTCGGGAAAGAGCACTCTAATGAATATCCTGGGCTGTCTGGACCGCTGTACTTCGGGACAGTATCTGCTGGGGGGCCATGATACGACCCGGCTGGGCAGCAGCCGGCTGGCGCAAATCCGCAACGAGCAGATCGGGTTTGTCTTTCAATCGTTTGAGCTGCTGCCCCGTACGTCGGCCTTGAAAAACGTGGAGCTGCCACTGCTCTACAGCCGCAAACAGGGCTGGTGGAACCGGCGAAAACTGGCCAATGCTTCGCTGGAGCGGGTCGGCCTGGCCGGGCGGATCCGGCACCGGCCCAACCAGCTTTCCGGCGGTGAGAAGCAGCGGGTGGCCATCGCGCGGGCGCTGGTTGGCGGTCCCAGCCTGCTGCTGGCGGATGAGCCGACGGGGAATCTGGATACCAAAACCAGTGAGGATATTCTGGCCCTCTTTGACCGACTGCATGAGGAAGGCCAGACGATCATTATGGTGACGCACGAGGAGGATATCGCCCGGCACGCCCACCGCGTGATTCGGATGCGCGACGGGAAAATCATATCCGATGAGAAGCAGACCGGGAGGAAACCGGCATGAGCGGCACGATATGGCTACCGATACGAATCCTGCTGCTGATCTTGCAGAGTGTCTGGCTGGCACTGGGGCAAATCTGGTCAAATAAAATCCGGTCGGCCCTGACCACGATCGGGATTATTATCGGGGTGGCTTCGGTGACGGCGGTCATCGCGGCCCTGTCGGGCCTGAAGGCCAGCGTACTGACGGAATTCGAAAGCATCGGAACGACGACTATCTTTGCCGGGCCGGATCTGCCGCGGGAGGGAAAGTTCCGGAATCTCCCCTGGCATAAGATTCAGTTTGAAAAGAAGGACCTGGAGAATTTGCTGGAGAACTGCCCTTCCCTGGAGGTGTACACCCCGGCCACCTGGCGCTCGACTTCGGTGCGCTATGGCGAGCAAACGGTGGAGAATATGCTGATTCGGGGCATCAACAACAGTTGGCATAAGATCGAAAACCGTTCGGTGATTGATGGGCGGCCGTTTTCCATCATCGATGAGGAACAGGGCTGGCAGGTCTGCCTGATTACCGAGGAAGTAAAAAAGGAACTGAAGCTGGACAAGGATTGTGTCGGGCAGGAAATCCAGATCGACGGCCGGTCGTTTCGGATTGTCGGGGTGGTGGAAGAGCGGATTTCGGCCTTTGATATGGGCCGCAGCAAGGCGGAGGTGTATATACCGTATGAAACGGAATGGAAACTCTGGCGCAACCATCCGGTCATCCTGGCCAAAGCCAAAAAGCCGGAGGTAGCGGAAGAGGCACGGGAGGAGCTGCGTTTTTATCTCCGCAAATGCAAAGGCCTGAAGCCGGGCGACCCGGATTTGTTCCGGATTGAAACGGTGGAACAGGTATTGCGGCAATTCGAAAAGGTATCCATTATCATCACCACCATTGCCACCGGGGTAGTGGGTATCTCCCTGCTGGTCGGCGGGGTGGGGATTATGAATATCATGCTGGTTTCGGTCTCGGAGCGCACCCGGGAGATCGGCCTGCGCAAGGCGGTGGGCGCCAAACCTTCGGCCATTTTATTGCAGTTCCTGGTGGAAGCGGTCATCCTGTGCTTTTTCGGGGGCCTGCTGGGCGTGCTCGGCGGGCAGGGGATGACCTCGGCCCTGGCGCGAATTCCCAATGCCCACCTGGACAAGGCCTATATCCCCATGTGGGCCATCGGCCTGGCGTTCGGATTTTCGGCACTGGTCGGAATCATTTTCGGCATGTTCCCGGCGGCCAAGGCCGCCAGCCTGGACCCCATCGAGGCCCTGCGGCACGAATAAGAACAGGAGCGATTAAAACGTATGAATCCGTGGTTTTCTCGAATAAAAAATATCCTGATAGGATTGTCGTTTGTGTTTTGGCTGGGGGGCTGTGAATTGGGGCAGCGTTATCCCTATGAAACCGTGTCCATTCCGCCGGAAAAGCTGAACCAGATTGAAAAGCTGGATCTGGAGGCCATGTCCCAGCCACCGAAAGAATCGGAAGCCGCAACCGAAGGACCGGCCGACGAACCGGAAACGGAACGGCAGTTGAGCATTGAAGAGTGCCGGGCACTGGCCCTGAGAAACAATCTCGATTTGAAAGTGCAGATTTACAACGTGCCTATGGCGGAGGAAGGCATCGTGCAGGCGGAGGCTGCTTTTGAACCACTGGCCTTTTCCCGGATGAATTTTACCAAAACCGATTCCCCCACCTCCCTGACGCTGGAAGCCAGCAAACAGGAATATTTCGATAATACCGCCGGCATACAATTTCCCCTGCGGACCGGGGGAGATATCACGCTTTCGCACCCCTTTTCCTGGACGCAGACGAACAATATTTTTTCCACGCTGGATGAATGGTACACCACCGATGCCGCCCTTTCGGTCCAGCAACCGCTGCTAAAGGGCGGCGGCGTCCGCGCCAATACCCATACGCTCCGCATCGCCCGTTACGATACGCAGATCGCCCGCGCCCAGACCAAGCTGGAAGTTACCCGGGTACTGGCGGATGTGGACCGGGCGTACTGGCTGTTGTACGCAGTGAACAAACTGCTGGAGTTGCGCAAACTCGAACATGACCTGGCCCTGGCCCAGTTGGAACGTGCCCGGCGGATGGTGCAGGCCGGCCAGTCACCGGAGATCGAAATCCTGCGGGCTGAGGCGGCGGTTGCCGAACGGGTTGAAGGCATTCTCCTGGCGGAGAACCAGGTGCGCAACCGCCAGCGGGAATTGAAACGGATCCTCAACGAAGCCGGTCTGGAAATGGAAACCCCCACCACGCTGATTTTGTCCACCGAGCCGAATCCCCAGCATTACGCATTAGATAACGAAAAGCTGATGGACTATTCGCTTGCCAACCGGATGGAACTGCTGGAGATGGAACTGCAGATTGCCAAAGACGTCAGTGCCGTCGATTTTAACCGTAACCAGATGCTGCCCTACCTGGCGTTGGATTATACCTACAACATCAACGCTTTGGGCCAGACAGCCGGCGATTCCTATGATCTGATGTGGCGCAACCGGTTTGCCGATCATCGCGCCGGGCTGGTCCTGCAAATTCCGCTGGGCAATCAGGCCGCCCGCAGCCAG
>JAKJEP010000137.1:6276-8327 GCA_022705365.1 Planctomycetota bacterium
CCGCCGCAGCGTTTTGCAAAAACTCCAGCATCTGGTGAGTAAAGAGCAGCGGGAAAAACTCATCACTAAGGAAGTCCTCAACGCGGCCGACCTGCTGGAAGCCAACTGGCAGCGAGTGCTGGTGACCCGCAAAAGTTCGGAGCTGGCCGAACGAACCCTTCGGGCCGAAGAACGCCAGTTCGAGCTGGGGATGCAGATTTCCACCGAGGTGCTCGACGCCCAGACCCGCTACACCAACGCCCTCTGGTCGGTCGCGCAGGCGCTGGCCGAATACCAACTGGCCCAGGTCGATTTGGCCTATGCCGCCGGCAGCCTGCTCGAAGCTGCCCAGGTCGAGTTTCTTTCGGATGAACAGAAACAAAACGAAATCGAACGAGCGGTTCAGGATTAAGGGTATGCAGGATACCTGACACACACCATTTGAAAAAGGAAACCCATGATGGGTAAGCGAAGAAAATCGGGAATGGGCTGGGTAATGGTATGGCTGGTTTGGGGATTGTCCCTGCTGGTTATCCCCGCGTCTGAAGCTGATTCGGATGAAATGGTAACTGTCCGGCCGGTGGATAACGGCAAGGCGCTGGTCAATCCGGATATGGGCTGGGCCATGCACTATTATTCCAACATAATCACAAATTATGGCTCCCAGTTGGAACCATCAGATACCCTGGATGATTTTCCGGGATTATCGACAGTTTATTTGCGGGTGCCCTGGGCCTTTCTCGAGCCGCAGGAGGGGAAATACAACTGGTCTTTATTGGACACACCTGCGCAACGGTGGATCGATAAAGGCAAACGTATCGCGATTCGGGTGACCACCTCAGAAAACTGGATGCGTTATGCTACCCCGCCCTGGGTCAAAGAGGCCGGTGCCAAAGGGTACTATTACGAATTCGGCAAGGGCAGGGCAGAGAACGGCCCGCTGTGGGACCCGGATTTCAGCGATCTGGTTTATCTAGGTAAACTGGATGCCTTTTTGGCTGTCATGGCCAAACGCTACGACGGCAATCCCAACATCGCCTTTATTGATATCGGCACCTTCGGATTGTGGGGCGAAGGCCATACCCATATGAGCAGCCAGGTGCCAGACGATCTTCTTTACCATATTCAAAAAGTACATATCGATCTTCACCTAAAACATTTTGCAAAAACACGTCTGTGTATCATAGATGATTTTGTCGGCCATGACCAACCGGGCGATGCATTTCCGATTACTGATTATGCCCTTGCCAAGGGAATTACCCTTCGCGATGACAGCATTATGGTTCAGCCGCCGCCCCGAAGCTGGTATCATGCCGAACTGGCGCAGAAATTCTGGCCGCATTTTCCGGTCATTCTGGAGCATGAGCACTATGGTTCCTCTCTCATCCGAAAAGCCTGGGACCAGGATCTCTGGCTCAAGGCAGTTGAAGACTACCACGCCAGCTACATGTCTATCCATTGGTGGCCGAGAATTCTCCTGAATGAAAATCGGGATGCGATTGATAAGATCAATCGTCGTATGGGATATCGTTTGTGTGTCCGGGAAGCTGCCTGGCCGACGGAAGTACAGATCGGGCGAGCTTTCGATATCAGGACCGTGTGGGTCAATACCGGCGTTGCCCCGTGCTATCCGGGTGGGTATGTTGCCTTTACTCTAAAAGATGACAAGGGTGGGGTTGTCTTCACGCATATAGACACAAATTTCAATGTAAAAGAACTGGAAGTCGGGCCGGCGGGAACGGCAAGCCCGAAAACCATTATATCCAGACTAAATGTGGCTGCTTGGCTGGGGGATGGTGAGCAGACTTTTTCACAAAATGTGAAACCCGGTGATTATGATTTGTTTGTTTCGGTGGGAAAAGAGGATGCCACCCCGGTCTTCGAACTTCCCTACAACCATCAGGATAGTCATAAACGCTATTATTTAGGCAAACTCAAGCTGCTGGACAGATAAATGCAAAACCGAAATTAAAATTATTCTGAAACAGGTCGGTACTAGCCCGCATTTCTCACGGACTTTCGATTTTCAGCGGCCTTTTTGCCCGCCTTCTTCGTTCTCGTCACTATCTGTC
>JAKJEP010000138.1 GCA_022705365.1 Planctomycetota bacterium
CCGCCAACTACCCGAAAATCCCTGCATCAGCCTGACTTTTATGTCATCGCAGCCGGTGACCGACTCGGACAAATTGCCGACTGGCTGCTGGGGGATAGCAGCCTCTGGCCCCAGCTTATTGAACGCAATAAAAACCTGATCAAGAATCCCGATGAAATCCAACCCAGCATGGTCTTGCGTATTCGCAAGGATTCGTAGTCCTGAACCGTGGGAAAATGCCTGTATGATGAGGTATTTCTTAGTTCGCTGGATATAACTCCAGTCCTACAATCGTTAAATCATCACGCGGATGGAGGGAGCCTTCCTCCTTATTGATAATTTCGACTAGTTTGTCGCACATTTTCTGGATATCGTAATGCGACAGATCGCCAAATTCCTTACGAAACCGAAGCGGCTTATCCGGTCCTTCGTTCACAAAGGCCACTTCCACGCCATCGCTGTAAAGCAGCAGCTTTTCCCCCGGATGCAGTTGAAATACCTCCGTCTGATATTGCTGATGTTCGAAAATCCCCAGCAGAGAACCGGTCACAGGCAATTCCTGATTCCGTGAATCCCTGTCAATCCGCATCGGCATGGGGTGGCCGGCGTTGGCTATCCGCAAACGGAGGGTTTTGAAGTTCAGAATGCCATAGCAGCAGGTGGCAAACTGAAAATTGCTCAAATTTTGCCCGACCATATCGTCATTCAAGTGGCTCAAGGCCTCACCGGGTTCCACGATGGTGTAATGGTTTCCACTAATTCGCTTGGTAACCAAAGCCCGTTTGATAAACATGGTCAACAGAGCCGCCGGCATACCGTGTCCAACCGCATCGGCAATATAAAATCCCACATGCTCTTCATCCAGGCGCATGATATCATAAATATCCCCGCTCACCCAGGTGGCGGGCCGGTACACGGTGGAAAAACGCAGGCCGGGCAGTTGGGGCAGTTCCCTGGGCAGAAAATCACGCTGCAAACGAGAGGCCAGGCGCATTTCCTCATCAACCTGGGAAAAATAGTTGTTCAATGGCTGGGTGGTCATCCGGATGGCATTCAATTCCACCGACATTTGATCCAAAATCGGTTTCAGATCGATCAAAGTGGACAACCGGCCCTTGAGCATCTCTGTTGACTCATCTGGGCCAACCAACAATAATCCTTCGGGAAGTTCCGGATTAGCCGACCGGTCCTTGGAGGCATGCTCAGCCAGAATTAGAGTATTGATGGATAACCGATGCAATTTCTGCAACAGATTTTTAGTTATATCATCATCCAGATCTGTGATTTTTTGGTACACAAGGACTACGGCATCTAAATGTTTGAGTACACCTAGTTTATCTGCCGCCTGTTCCGGCAGACAAATCGCACTATCCAGATCAAGCTCCTTTAGGGCTTTTTCCAGCGATTGGGGAAGGCCTTTATCCGGATGTATAATCAAAACCTGGGACTTACGGGCCATGCTATCCTCATGACTGTTTTTTATTGAGTAACTATATTTATTTATTCGACTTACGAAAATTGAGTCTTTAGCCTGAAATCATTTCACAGCTTGGCACAGAAGGTAAAAACCACCATAAATTCACTAACTAATTTAACAGTATATACTTATGATTTACAAGAATTTCGCTTTATTTCTTATAGCTGGGGAATTCTTTGATAAAACGTAATTCCAAAAAACAAATAAAAAACTGTTACTAATTTTTTTTATTTTACACAGCTTCTTTCCTGACAAGGAGTAAGGAAATATTATTAAAATTTATCAAAAATGCCGATTGACTCTACTAGATGTAGTGGTATCATCGGCCTTTGTTCAAAGATGTTGGCTATTCAATCTTGGGCTGTTATAGTAAGTGATGCTGCTATATTTTGGCTTTTTTTGAGGTTTGTTCGGTACAAAATCTGAAAATTAATTGATTCGCCACTCATTCTGCCCGGATTACAGGGAAATCCGGATAGAAATAATAGTTTCGGCCCCTTGTATTGCCTGAATAAGGCACAGAGATGTTGTTTCTTCATACGGCTGGTAACAGGTTATAAACTGTTAAAAATAAATATATCAAGGAGTTATCAATGCAGACCAATGAGACTAACAAGGATGTTATTCTACGTTCGGATAAGGAAATCAGTTGCAAAATGGATACTCCCCTTGATCCACCCCACAAAAATTCTCTGGCGATTGAACCCTATTTCAGCACCCCCGGCGTGCACCCTTTTGATCAGATTAAATGGCAGAAACGCTCCGCCACCATTACGGATGAAAATGGCAAGGTCATTTTCGAGCAGAATGATGTAGAGGTTCCCGCGAATTTTTCCCAGTTGGCTACCAAGGTAGTGGTCAGCAAGTATTTTTATGGGGAACTGGGTACACCGGAACGGGAAAAATCCTTCAAAGAGGTGGTTCATCGGGTTACCCGGACCATCGCGGATTGGGGGTATCAGGACGGGCTACTCGGCAGCCAGGAGCAGAAAGAGTTGTTTTATGAGGAGTTGACATGGCTGTGCGTGAATCAGTATGCCGCTTTTAATTCGCCGGTCTGGTTTAATGTTGGGCTGTACGATGTCAAAGGGATTCCCGGCAGCAGCCACAATTTCCATTGGGACAGCAAGACGCAGGCTATTAAGCCGTGTGAGAACACCTATCAGTATCCGCAGTCGTCGGCCTGTTTCATTCAAAGCGTGAGCGATACGATGGAGGACATCATGAACCTGGCGACCAGTGAGGCCATGTTGTTCAAGCATGGCAGCGGCACCGGGACCGATATGTCCACCATTCGCTCCAGCAAGGAGAAACTCAGCGGGGGAGGGAAACCCTCCGGGCCGCTGAGCTTTATGCGGGTGTATGACCAGATTGCCGCGGTAGTGAAAAGCGGCGGAAAGACCCGTCGAGCAGCGAAGATGCAGTCTCTGAAAATTCACCACCCTGATATCAAGGAATTTATTACCTGCAAAGTCAAAGAAGAAAAGAAAGCCTGGGCCTTGATTGAACAGGGATATGATGGCGGTTTCAACGGCGAGGCCTATAGCAGTATCATGTTCCAGAATTCCAATCTCTCGGTGCGGCTGACGGATGAGGTTATGAAGGCGGTGGAGACCGGCGGTAGCTTTCAGACCATCGGGGTAACATCCGGTAAGCCGATGGATACCTATGATGCCAACGAAGTGATGGATCTGATCGCGGACGGCACGCATGTATGCGGCGATCCGGGGGTACAGTATGACACGACCATCAACAACTGGCACACCTGCCCGGAATCCGGACGGATCAATGCCAGCAACCCGTGCAGCGAATATATGTTCCTGGACAATTCCGCGTGCAATCTGGCCAGCCTGAATCTGATGAAGTTCCGCCGGGACGACGGCAGCATCGATGTCGAGAGCCTGCAGAAGGCGGTTCGGATTCTGATTATCGCGCAGGAACTGCTGGTCGATCACGGCAGTTACCCCACCCCGCAGATTGCGCAAAACTCGCATGATTTCCGGCCGCTGGGGCTGGGCTATGCGAATCTGGGCGCGCTGGTGATGTCGCTGGGACTGCCCTACGACAGCGAGGAAGGGCGCCATCTGGCGGCGGCGGTTACGGCAATCATGACGGGTACAGCCTATGCCGCCAGTGCGGAACTGGCCAGCCGGCTGGGAACGTTCAATCAGTATGAAATCAACCGCCGGCATATGCTCCGCGTTATCGGGATGCACCGGACGGCGGTCATGAATATCAGCGAAAAGTTCTGTCCTTCTTATCTGATTGCGGCGGCGCAGAAAAGCTGGGACGCAGCACTGGAGATGGGCGAGCTGTACGGCTATCGCAATAGCCAGGTATCCGTGCTGGCCCCAACCGGGACCATCGGTTTCATGATGGACTGCGATACCACCGGCGTCGAACCGGATATCGCCCTGGTCAAATATAAACTGCTGGCCGGCGGCGGTATGCTCAAGATCGTCAATCAGACCGTGCGGATGGCCCTGGAAAAGCTGGGCTATTCGGAAGATCAGATTCGCAAAATCATTCATCAGATCGAAGAGGATGACACGATTGAAACCTCCAAGGTTCTGAAACCGGAACATCTGCCGGTGTTTGACTGTGCCTTTAAACCGGCCAAAGGGAAACGGTCCATTTCTTACCTGGCCCATATCCGCATGATGGCGGCGGTTCAGCCGTTTATCAGCGGGGCCATCAGCAAGACCGTCAATATGCCCAACGAAAGTACGGTGGAGAACATCAAAGAGGCCTATATGACCGGCTGGCGGCTGGGGCTGAAGGCCTTGGCAATTTACCGGGACGGCTCCAAGCGGTCCCAGCCCGTCAGCACGAAAAAGACCGAATCCAAGGTATCCAAACCGCAGCCAGCGGAGAGGGCGGCTGTGGAAGAATATAAACCGGAAACGAACAACATCCTTGAACGCCGGCCGCAACGGGTGCGTTTACCGCAAACCCGATCGAGCATCACCCATAAATTCGATGTGGCTGGACATGAAGGCTACCTGACGGTGGGGTTGTACGAGGACGGCCAACCTGGTGAGCTATTTATCACCATGGCCAAGGAAGGCAGCACCGTCGGGGGTCTCATGGATTCGTTCGGGACGTGCGTATCGCTGGCTTTGCAGTATGGCGTGCCGCTCAGCTCGCTGGTGGCCAAGTTCAGCCACTCGCGGTTCGAACCGGCCGGTATGACTAGCAACCGGGATATTCCCTTCGCCAAGAGCCTGATCGACTATATCGCCCGCTGGCTGGGGATGACCTTCCTGCCGGGCTACCGCGAGGCCAACGCCCCCAAGCGCCCGGAATCGAAGAAAAAAGCCGATGCCGACGCGGAGTCTGAGCCTGCCCCGGCTGTCCGACCCGAAAAAAAACCGATTCCCGCCCTGGAGAAACGCAGCAATCTGACCGCCATCAGCGGACGGATCAGTGAGCTGATCGGCATGGTAAATAAGCAGGCGATTGAAAGCGGCGTCACCGACGAGGGCGGCAAGCTGATGAGTTCCTTCAACAGCCAGTTCAGCCACTTCCAGTCCGACGCCCCCGTCTGCGACCAGTGCGGCTCCATCACCGTCCGTAACGGCAACTGCTACCGCTGCCACAACTGCGGCTCGTCGATGGGGTGCAGCTAAAAATATAAATGATCTTCCTATTTGGAGAAAAAGGTAAAGACTGTTTTGTGAGTTAAATACGGTAAAGAAGAAGAGTAAAACAAAAATGTTTTGTGAATTTTTACGAGCGATGCTGCCACATCGGTCGTAGGTTTGCGCGCAAAAATGGGCCAGTGCTGCCACACTAGCCCATACATACTGTTACACCCGAAACTACATTGTGAGAACTTATTGCAGAAAACGAGTGCTCCTTAATTATGCCGAATAAAAAAATATTTGCAACAATATTTTTTGCATTTTCAAAATATTTTTCAGTATTAATTGTATTTGTGGGAATTCATATCACTTCGGCATTTACAATCCCACATTCCATACACATTTTTCTCAGCCCGTCGTATTATACCCGTCGAAATCAGTTGAAAAAATACGTATTCTTCAGAACAACATCAAAAGCATACTGTTTGATTCCAATATTATGGAGTCCAGTCAAACTTGAATGATTGTCAGTTTTTTAAACAATGTTTTCTAATAAGTTTTTCAAAATTACATAAAGGAATATGTATGATTACTATTGATCGTTATAATTTTGATGGACCCCACACAATACCCGACATGCTAAAAGACATTGCCGGAATCTATGCCATTCTTGATCTCTTCGATAACCAATACTCTGTTATTGATATTGGTGAATCTACAATGGTAAGAACTAGAATCGAGACCCATGATCGGAAAAATTGCTGGATCATTAATTCGAGGGGTCATCTACAATATGCAGTGTTATATACACCCGGCATGAATGAGAATAAACGTCGAGAAATTGAGAGTTATCTGCGAAGTATTTATCAGCCAAGTTGCGGCGTTTATTAAAAGGATGCCGATTTTCAATTGGCGTTTGAAAATCGGCAAGATTAGCGGCATTGCGACAATGCCATCATACTACTAACATTTTTGTTTTCGGCTAGATTATTATGTCGCCTTGATATTTTATCAAGAATAATTTGGCTGAAAACAAGAAAGGAGTTGTTGATATGTTCAACGACGATATTTTAAGAGGACTGTATGTGAAATATGACGTAACATGTGATAAACTGGTATGTAATCCACAGTTAATGTCAAAATTTGCGGCAGACTACACTGCCATATCTTCACATGTGGTTGAGCCGTCTGAACTTAGCCATCATTTGCTTAATATTCGCAAGCGAGGCGAGGCTAACGGCGGACTCCCCCGACTATTACGAAACTAATGGTTAGAGGATATGTTTATTTAGTGAAATGGCATGTCCACTTATTTCGGTGGACATGCCATTAATGTAATTTTGATATAACAATTATCCTGTTATAATAATCTAAGCTAACAAGGATCAATACCATGATAATTAAATCAACACTCAAATACCATGTATTCTTGCGAGAGAAAAAAACAACATAATCCACCGCTTGAATTAACTAAAATTGATATAACTAGCGGTACATTTTACAAAAAAAGCCGACAGAAAGCTCTGCCGGCTTTTTCAATTTCTGCAAGAACCTGCCGATCATGGCGCTGTATTGAGCCAGTTGGCTGCGATTACTACCAGATCATACAAATCGACCTTGCCGTCGGGAATCCCAACAGGTCCGGTAATATCGCCCGGAATGGGATTGTCCTCATAGGCAGGCTGATTGGTAGTCAGTTCAAAAGCCAGATCCCAGCTTTCCCCGTCGAGTCCTCGTAATTCAAAACCGTCCTGCCAGACATCATACAGAACCGGCGGCCAGGTGCCGCTCTGCACAAACATGATGGAGCAGGCGTCGTCCTGGAATACATGAGGCCGGGTCTTCCAGCCCCAGGGGAACTTGGGAGGATAATCCTGGGCATTGTAGATCGGAGCAATACTCAACCAGTAGATATTCCTGCCGTCGGCACTCAGCTCCTGATGGAACCAGTCATCCTGGGAAAGGAACTGGGCAAACTGGAAGCAGGTCTCATTCTGGCGTTCGGGGCGGTGGAACGGGTCCACATCATACCCGGCGAAGTTCCATATGTAACTGGTACAGCGATTTCGCCAAATCAACTGCCCCGGATGGCTATAGGGCCGGTCCACATGGGCCGGGACATCCGTCCAGATGCCGATATGGAATGCCACAGGTACCACAGGGGGTGGATTCGGCTGGGTCCAACCAATGAACGATCCCCACCAGTGGATATCCGTTACTGGCCGTTTATCTTTGCATTCCCAGTCGTCCGCCCATATCGGCGGATTCTGATAATCACAGTATTCATCCCAGCCGTTGATGAGCAGCGGATTCGCATCCGGTTCCAGCAGTTCCGGCGCCTGGCTGTACTTGACAAACCATTTGCTGTTGACGGCACTGCTGCCGCCGGGATTGGGCGTTACACTCAGGTTATGCCAGTAATTCCACATACCGGGAATGGTACCACCGGGCGGCGGGGCATTTTGCGGGCCGCCGACCCAGGTTCCATTTTCATCGACAATGATCCATTGGACGGTCTTGATATTGAATCCGGGGTTGTTTACATAGCCGGTCGCCGGCGGATTGGTGGCGTTCAGGCCGATTTTGGAAGTATCAACGGTAATGGTCGTGGGAGTGTTCCATTGAATCGGACCCGCGGGGCCGACATTCCAATACCACGCCCGCACTGGTCCGCCTACCTGCGGGATATTCTGCAAGCCCAGGGATACCTGGTTAATTTGTGCAAACGGCGGAGCAGGACTGGTTTGCGGGGCGAATACCTGTACCGTAATCGTGCAATTGGAATAATCCGGATCGAGCTTGTAGTCATACTTAAACGCACTACCATACTCACCGTTCGGTTTGGTTTCCCCCCATACCATAACCAGTCCCGCGTCATTCGGATTGCCGCCCGGCTGTTCGTCACTGGGCCATACATACAGCTCATCCGGCATTAACCAGGTGCTTGGCGGATACGGTTCCCCCTCATGCTCAAACCATCCCTCCGGATCCTGCCACTGCTTCATATAACCTTCCAGTTCTTCCTGCCGCATCGGTCGGACGGTCCCTTCATCCAAGGCCATTTGCCATTCCTCAGAAGAGTCCAGCAGAAAATACGGCTCGGATTGCTCCAGCGGACCGAACAGATACTCCGTCTGATGCGGAATCGCCTGGTTTGGAACGGGTGTAGTCGGCAGTTCCACCGTCATATCCACCACCGTGGAATCCCGGCTGACAAACGGATGAACTACCCACTCAATTTGGAACAGCCCCATCGACATCCCCGGTAACAGCTCAAAAACAG
>JAKJEP010000139.1 GCA_022705365.1 Planctomycetota bacterium
CGCCATCGAACAACGCTCCGGCCACGCCTCCGCCGATCCCTGGCTCCCCGCCCGCCAAAAAAATCTCGCCAAGTTATTTGCCGGCCTGCGGTTACGTACCACCCCCCCACAGCAGGAAATGTTCATTCGCGCCTACCTCCGTGCCATCCAGCCCCATCGAAACTGGACCGAATACGAAATCAAAAAATACCTGACACATGCCCATACCCTGGCGGACCGGCACCTGCGTTATATCTGGGCCAAGCATGACCGCCGGTCTTTGCGCAACTCCCGCTACGCCCGCAAGATACAACTTTCCCACAGCCGCTTCGCCTATGTCTTCCTCCAGCACCGGCACCCCCCAGCCTGGTCCGCCGCCGCCCAGTACCGCTTCACACCTCAGCAATGGGCCACCACCCTAGCCGACACCGACGCGCTCCTCCAGCCCGGCGAATTCCTCAAACAGGGCCATCGTAATACCGTTATGGCAAAAGAACTTACCGTCGGTCCTCATGCGATGACCGTCGTCGTCAAACACTCCCGCCTCTCTCCCGGCTTCCGCGGCTTCATCCAGTCCCTTTACCGCTCCCGCGCCACTCGCCAGTGGTATCGTGCCCATATGCTCATCTCCCGCGATATCCCCACCGCCTGGCCCCTGGCCGCCATTGACCGGGAGCATCATATGCTCCTCAAAGACAGCATCCTCCTCTGCGAAAAAATCCCAAATAGCTGTAACTTACGGCAATTCATCCTCGACGGAAATCTCGATAAACTCCCGCACCGCAAACGGATAGAGTTGGCGGAGCAAACCGGATCCTTACTTGCCCAGCTCCAGCGTCAGGGCCTGCGCCACCGCGATTGCAAAGCTACTAATATCCTGATCCGCCCCCAACCTGAACCAGACCAACCTGAACCAGACCAACAACCCTCTTTTCGGTTATTCCTGGTGGATTTGGATGGTCTGCGGACCAAACTGCCTTTCGAAATTTGGCCCAGCCATGAAGCTATAATCCGTCTAGCCGTCTCTACCCAAAACCTGCCGACTTTGAAACGGCTGGATATGGTCCGCACCTTCAATAAGTATCTACAAATATTAGACTTACCAGAAGCCAAAGACCGCCGCGCCCGGCACCGGCTCTGGCAAACACTCTCACTAAAAACCCTGGAAAAAGCCAAAACCCATCATCCATAAGAGGTTTTTCTTGTCCGAATCCTTAAAAAATAAGAAATTTTCCAATATCCTCATCATCAAACCCAGCAGCTTGGGCGACGTCGTCCGCTGCCTTCCGATTTTGGCCGCCCTGCGTCATCATTACCCTCAGGCTCGCATAAGCTGGCTGGTCCGGCCCGATTGCGCCGGAATTTTAGCTCATATTCCCGAACTGGATGAAATCATCGAATTCGATCGTAAAAAATACGGCAAAATCGGTATAAGCATCTCGGTTTTGCGCGATTTTATTGGTTTTATTTGCCATTTGCATCGCAGAAAATTTGATCTTATCCTGGATCTCCAAGGCCTATTTCGCAGCGGATTTCTCGCCTTTGCAGCCGGCGCACCAGTGCGAGTTGGTTTCGCCAGCGCCCGTGAATTGGCCCCCTTGTTCTATACCCACCGGATTCAAATACCTCAAACGCGGGTACATGTAGTCATAAGCAATTGGCATTTCATGGATTATCTCGGCCTCGGCCAGTTAGAAAATCGCTATACGTTACCCGTTGATCCCGCCGCCGCCCAGTCTGCCCAGCTTATTCTCCAGCAAAACGGCCTCAACCCCGGCCGACCTTATATTGTTATGCTCATCGGCGGCAGCGACCGGCGGAAACGCTGGCCGGCAAAATCATTTGCCGAGCTTGCCCAATCGCTTCAAATGAAGTATGATATGCAGCCGGTTCTGCTTGGGGCAGGATCCGAGGAGTTGGCCATTGCCGCTCAAATTATTGATTTGTCGAAAGTTAAGGTTGTTAATCTGATCAGCCGGACCAATTTGCAACAGTTGATCGCCATCGTAAAAAAAGCCCGGCTGGTGGTGGGCAACGATTCCGGCCCTTTGCATGTGGCTGCCGCCGCCGAAGTTCCGGTGATCGGCTTGTACGGCCCGACCGATCCAGCAGTAGTCGGCCCCTATGGCCAATTGGATAATGTAATCCAGGCTGGCGGTTCCCATCCGGGAAATGTCCGTTATAGTCTTGCACCCAAACATCGCATGGAAAATATTACCGTCCAGCAAGTATTGGACAAAGTCAGTAAAAATCTGATGAAAATTGCTGAAAAAGAATAGTGTTTTCTATAAAAAATATCTTAAAAAAGACAAAACACTTTATTATTTATCGAGTTCTCCACATCGATGATACTCCCCATCGGATTGCGCTGGGTATTGGATTGGGATTTTTTGTCGCCTGGACCCCGACCATCGGTTTTCAGATGGCCTTAGTTCTGTTGCTGGCAACAGCTTTCAAAGCCAATCGGCTAGTGGGTCTTCCGATTGTCTGGATTTCCAATCCTTTCACTATCGCCCCGATCTTTTTCCCCAATTACTGGATCGGCCGTAAGCTTCTTTCCCTTTTCGGCCAACGTCCAGAATTAACTTATACTCAGCTAAAAGACCTCTTTTCCACTTTGCGCGGACCTGGGTATATTGTGCACCATTTCTGGGAACCGGAAACCTGGCGGAATATTTGGCAAATCATACTGGAATTCCTAAATATCAGTCTGGATCTGTGGGTGGGCAGCCTCCTGGTAGGGGCTTTTTTAGGAATTATATTCTATATAATTAGCTATAAATTAATTGTCTGGTATCGAACCCACCATCCCCGCGGACGGCGGTTCATGTTGAAACTGCAACGGAAGAAACAAACACTGGAATGACCCCACTCGAACATACCCCATCCGAAACAAATACCAAACCGGTGGCCTCCCTGGACTATCATCATCCACTGGAAAAGTGGCTCCGCCATGACTGGCTGCGCTGGATCCTGCGAAAACTAACAGCGGATCGGCCCGGCAATGCCCAGCCGCATCTGGAACGGGCCTTGTTGAGCTATGCAGATCCCCAGGCCCCGTTCTCTGAAAAAATGCTGTACTGGCCCATCCATAAGGCGATCAACCGGATGCGCGGTTCGCTCACTCCCCAGCAGCTTCGGGCCAAATTGGCTGGGCACCCCCCAACCTTGCGCGGGATTATCGCCACCACCCGCAGCGTCGCCCATTTCGGCCTGACCACCCCCCAGCGCTGGCTCCATCCCCTTTTTGTCGTCTGGAATTTCACCAACCGCTGCAACCTGCGCTGCAATCACTGTTATCAAAATTCCACCAATCAAGCGGCAGACGGGGAACTGACATTGGAGCAGAAACTGGATTTGATTGACCAATTCGGGAAACATTATATCCCGATGGTCGCCCTGGCCGGCGGCGAACCAACCCTTAGTCCCGACCTGGAACCAGTCCTGGACCGCTGCCGGAAATACGGCATTCACACCACCATCGCCACCCATGGCGGACTTCTCACGCCCGAGCGCTGCCGCCGGCTGGCGGACCTGGGCCTGCGGTATGTAGAGGTTTCGCTGGACTCAATTCATCCAGAAGTACATGACCGTTTCCGCGGCGTGGAAGGAATGTGGCAGCAATCAATCGAAGGAATCAAAAATGTGATTGCCACCGACGGCCTGCGGGCCGGTATTGCCATGTGCGTCCACCAGGACAACTTTAACGAAGTGGAACCGATGATCGAGCTGGCCATCAAACTGGGAGTAAGCTGTTTCGCCCATTTTAATTTTATTCCCGTCGGCCGGGGCAAAGAGATGGCCGCCAAAGACCTCACCCCTCATCAGCGGGAAGAGCTGCTTCACATTCTCCACCACTGGATGCAGAAAAAGACCATCGGCATCATCAGCACCGCCCCGCAATTCGGCAGGATTTCACTGGCCAATGCCGATGAAAATGGAATCATCTCGTGCAGTCATGCCGGCAATGGTCCGGGCACCAAGGCCCGCATAGTTGCCAAATACCTGGGCGGCTGCGGCGCCGGCCGCACGTATGCCTGCCTCCAGCCCAACGGCGATGTCACCCCCTGTGTCTATATGCCCAGCCGCATCATGGGAAATGTCAAAGAAAAATCGTTCAGTGACATCTTCCAGCAAAGCCCCTGGTGGGACCTGTTCTGCAATCGCCAGGAACGCGAGGGCAGTTGTGCAGTGTGTGATTATCGTAATTATTGCGGAGGCTGCCGCGCCCGCGCCGATGCCTACTTCGACCGCATCGACGAAGCCGACCCCGGCTGTCTGGCCAATCTGGAAGACTGGAAACGCATCACCGGCTAGGGTTTAGAAATACGGATCATGCCGCGTATAATAACGAAGCGTGTCACATCAAAGCCCGACCTTGATAATCATATTGAAAAATACTTGTTTATCAGTTCGTTATGCCTCAAAGTATTATGCGAGCCGCAGTTTCTTCCGTTCTTTTCAATCAAGCTCTTATATTTTCGCTGACCAAACCTGTGTTTACTGGGTTTTCTGCTTGAGCAAGGACTCTATGGTGTGCAGATTTTTGGGGATATGGACGGTGATGAAGTCCGCATCCTGAAGGATCTTATAAGAATGATCCAATACTCCGTCGAAAAGAATGACCTCTTTTTCCTTCACATCATGCGGGGTTTCCTCAACGGTAACCTGGACCACACCGCGCAGGACAATCCCTAATTCCAGGCATTCGCCGTGCAGTTCCATCACTTTGACAACCTGGTTTTCCCGCCCGCAAATATGGAAAATCCGGCAGTCGTCAAAGCGGGTCAATTCGATATCATCCGCATCCACCAGGGCTTTTTTCAAGTCGCCTTTTTTCAGCGGTTCCGCTTTCTGGATCTGGACGCGGCAGTGCTCCGCCAGGGAGATAAGGCTGCCCGTTGAAATTTTAAACACCCCCGCGATGGCCCGTAAGGTTTTGAGAGAAGGTACGCTCTTGTTTTGTTCGATCAGGGCCACTGTACTGTAGGTCAACCCCGACAATCTGGCCAGGTCTTCCAAGGTTAATTTATTCCGTTTGCGGAGGAAACGAATTACGCTGAAGTCATAAGTTTCCTGCATAAGCATTCCTTTCCAGTAAAAAATGGTCCGATAAACTGATTTTTTAAAGAAAACAACTTACTTATACAGGGAAACTGGGATGGGGGCAAATAATATCGGACAGATTATCTGGTCAGATTCGGTTGGGGGAGGCTGGGAATTATGTAAAAAATAAGATTCGCGGTTATTTATGCGCAAAAAAGTGGCGAGGCGGTGGGGCCAGTCGGGGGGGAAACCGGCGTTCCACGCTTCCTCGCCGTGAATCGCTATACACAACGCTATTTACTTTTTTTCAGGTTATCGATTTAACCCTTCACATTACACTAATACTATACACCATGTTTGGACAAAGTGTCAATAAGAAAAATAAAAATTCTATCATTTTTTTTTAAAAAATTTCATTTTTCCCATTTACTGCCAGACTCGAACATTAAAAATCTGATAATCTTGTAAGTTTATATTTCAAAAGGATTTAAAATATTTCATTTATTCATCATAGACCCATACTTTGCTTTGGCCGTCCGTCACCAGGTCAAATAATTCTTCCACATCCTTATTCAGCAGCCGGATACACCCCCGGCTGGCCGATTTCCCGATCTCCTCCGGCTTGATGGTCCCATGAATCCCAAAACCGCTTCTGCCTACGGCTTCCCCGTCGATGCCCTCCAGGCCGATCCAGCGTTCCCCCAGGGGATTTTCCGGGTCGTCCGGCTGGTAAAATTTCCCCGTTTCCTGGTCCGGCCAGGCCGGATTCACTTGCTTCTTGCCCGCCTGCGACAGCCATAATCCCGTGGGGGTGATTCGGTCTGGTGCGCCCAATCCTACCGGATACACCCGGGCAATGACATCGCCCAGATAGACCAGCAGGTAATATTTTTTCCGGTTCACTTTTAAATGAAACGGACCTTGCACGACTTTCAGCCTTTTCCCGACTGACAAACCGGCTGGGTTGCTGATTTGATTGATTTTCATAATAAACTGATAAGGTATGGAATAGGTGTTTCCAATTGCCGCCAACCGATCCCCCGTTTCCACGGAATACCATGTACACAAACTATCCCCTTCCAGAATCGTTGGCGCAAACAGCCATTGATCCGCCGCCTGATTCAATTTCGCAAAGGCATCCTTTTCTTCTGCCTCGTCCAGCCCCAGTTCCACCGCCTGAGTCAGGCTCTTCCGGGCAGAGATACACTTTTTCGCCTCCAATTCTTTCACGCCCTTTTCATACAATTCGTAGCCGGGCTTCCGACTGATAACCGGAGGCTCGATCGGGGGTTGGGATATTGGTTCTGTGATTTGGGTGAGCTGCCCATTTGCCGCAACCGGTTTTTCCGGGATGGGATTTATACTCACAGGGGTAATTTCCGGCTCCCGGATTTTTTTTCTTTCCTGCTGCGGCTTATAAAATCCCTGGCGCCACAGAATAAGCGCCAGCAATACTACCATTGCCAGAATCAGAACCAGCCTGCGTCCGCTGACACTTTTTTGCCTGTTCGAAAAACCTTTAGCTGCCATCCTTTGCTCCTGCTCTATGCTCTTCCTTGATTTTGGGATTATGAAAATAGAATACGCCCCGATCCGTCACCAGCATATGCAACCGGATATCATGTTCCATAACCGGAATGGTATCCAATACCTGTTCTTCGAAAGCCAGTCCGCAGATCCGCCCTCGAAAACCGTTATGGCTCAGAAACCGGTCATAGAAACCGCCGCCCCGTCCCAGCCGGTTGCCCTGCCGGTCGAAACCGACTCCCGGCACCACGATCAGATCAATCTCTTCAATGGGCATCGGCCGGCCAGCCGTTGGATAACGCAATCCATGACGGTCATGCGTCATATCACAGTTCAGGCTGCTCATGGTCAGGGGTATCAAATGGCGCTCCCGCCAGAGAATGCTGGGAACCACTACCGTCTTCTGCTGCTGAAACGATTTCAGGACTGCCTGGGTGGTATCCACCTCTCGCTCCAGCGATAAATACAGCATGATCGTGTCTGCCTGCTGAAATTCCTCGCTGGTACACAAATGCCGGCAGGCCGCGGCGCTTTTCTCACGCATTTGCTCCTGGTCTAATCGCGCCAGCGCTTCCCGGATCCGGCTTCGTGTAATTCCTTTTACCATAGCTAATTAATTCTTCCAGCACCGCCTCCCTCGGATACATTTCTCTATAACAAACGCTGTAAAAAGCTACGGTTTTATCCCCGGCTTGTCAAGCATTCGCTTCAACTGCTCCAGATATTCTTTCATTTTCTTTTCCGCCCCCCGACCGCTGGGCTGGTAATAGCTTTTGCGAAATTCTTCCGGCATATAGGCCTGCGGCACATACCCACCGGGAAAACTATGCGGATATTGATACCCCTGCCCCCGGCCCAGTTTTTTCGCACTTTTATAATGGGCATCCCGCAGATGATCCGGGACCGGGGCGGTGCGGCCCTGGCTGACATCCTGGCTGGCCGACCAGATCGCCTGGGCTGAGCGATTGCTCTTGGGGGCACAGGCGATATAGACCGCCGCCTGGGCCAGCGGCAACTGCGCTTCCGGAAATCCCACCAGTTCGCTAATCTGCATGGCCGCCGCCGCCAGCACCGTCGCCATCGGATCGGCATTGCCCACATCCTCCGCCGCACAGACCGCGATCCGCCGGGCGATAAAACGCGGATCCTCCCCCCCCACGATCAGCCGCGCCAGCCAATACACCGTCGCATCCGGATCGCTGCCCCGCATGCTCTTCTGCAGGGCACTGGCCAGATCATAATGATTATCCCCGCTTTTATCGGCCACCAGCGACTTCTGCTGAATGGATTCGACCGCCAGTTCCCGGTCAAATACGATTTCTTCCTTTGTCCCCTCTACCTGACCTTCCCGCTGGCGGATTTGGGAAAGCACCCCAATCTCCAGCGCCGTCAGCGCCCGCCGGGCATCCCCATCGCTCATGACCGCCAGATAGTCCATCGCCTCTTCCGTTATGCGAATCGGATACCTCCCCAGCCCCCGCTCCTGATCCTCCAGAGCCATTTGAACCACCCGCCTGATATGTTCCTGGCTGAGATACTCAAATTCAAAGACCGTGCTGCGGGAAACCAGCGCGGAATTCACCGAAAAAAACGGATTCTCCGTCGTCGCCCCAATCAGAATAATCGTGCCGTTCTCCACGTCGTCCAGCAGCACATCCTGCTGGGCGCGATTGAAGCGGTGCAGTTCGTCGATGAACAGCACCGTTCGCCGGCCAGTGGCCGCCAGAACCTTCTTGGCCTGTTCG
>JAKJEP010000013.1:0-264 GCA_022705365.1 Planctomycetota bacterium
CGAACTGAACCACGCCAGCATTATTGACGGGATTCGGTTGTGCAAGGCGCAGAAGTACCGGTATAAAAATTGCGATATGTCGGATCTGGAGGCTAAGCTGGGAGAGGCAAAGGGTGCACGAAGGCGATTGATTGCCACGGATGGGGTGTTTTCCATGGACGGCATCATTGCGCCCCTGGCGGATATCTGTAAGCTGGCAGACCGGTACGATGCAGTGGTGATGGTGGATGATTCCCATGCCACCGGCTTTATGGGCAAACGGGG
>JAKJEP010000013.1:274-21810 GCA_022705365.1 Planctomycetota bacterium
GTACGCATGAGCTGCATGGGGTGATGGACCGGGTTGATATCCTGACCGGGACGTTCGGCAAGGCGCTGGGGGGTGCATCGGGGGGATATACCAGCGGACGGAAGGAAATCATTGAATTGCTGCGGCAGCGGAGCCGGCCCTATCTGTTTTCGAATACGCTGGCCCCGGCGATTGCCTATACTACGCTAAAAGTATTGGATATTCTGACAGCTTCGACAGAACTCAGGGACCGATTGGAAGAAAATACCCGCTATTTCCGCGAACGAATACAGTCTTCGGGCTATCCGGTTGGCAAGTCCGTGCATCCGATTGTACCGATATTAATCGGGGATGAAATCAAGACGGTCCAGGCAGCGCAGAAGCTGATTGAGTCCGGGATCTATGTGGTGGGATTCAGCTATCCGGTGGTGCCGAAAAATAAGGCGAGGATACGAATCCAGATATCCGCCGGCCATCAGAAAGAGCAAATGGATTATTTGCTCGATCGGTTAAGTCATTTTGTCAAAGTAAATGATATGTAAACCCGGATTTCCCAAGTAAATCCGTGCAAAGTAATGAGATTTTGATAGTATAGAGCCTATGGATGCTGTTAAAGCCATTTTTGACTGTTCTGATTTGGAGAACCCAATGGGTGAAACAAGCAAGGATGCTCTTAGAGTCAATTTTGACGCAAAGTTGAAGCTCGAATTTCACGGAACAAAGGTAACCACGGATGCAGGTTTGCTGGCCTACCGTGAGCTTGATGAAGTACTCGGATTAACGACAATGATGGACTCAGAATTTTATGACAGCCGCACAGGCAAAAATACTCAGCACAATATTACTGCTTTGCTCAGGCAGTCAATATACAGCAGGTTGGCAGGGTATGATGACACCAATGATGCAGAGCGGCTCTCTGTTGACCCTGCCATGCGACAGATTGTAGGCGGCAGAGCAACAGAGCGTACCGCAGCTTCTACAAGTCTGATGGGCAGATTTGAAACAGAGATACTTACACAGCCGCAAAATCTTGAGCTATTGACAAATCTGCCAGGTATGTGGGTTGACAGGGTTAAGGAACGAAAAGCCCTGAAAACGATTATTCTCGACATGGACAGCTCTGTCAGTCCGACCTATGGCAATCAGGAAGGTTCAGCATATAATGGTTACTTTGAATGCACCTGCTATCATCCGCTGTTCTGCTTTAACCAGTTTGGCGATATTGAGCGAACCATGCTTCGCAACGGCAATGTTCACAGTGCGGATGACTGGCAGAGTGTGTTAGAGCCAATTGTTGAGCGTTATCGAGGATGTAACATTCCGAGGTTCTTTCGTGGCGATGCAGCATTCGCAGACCCCAATGTATATTCCTACCTCGAATCTGAGGGCTATTTATATGCCATACGCCTGAAAGATAATGCTATACTGCACGACAAGATTGAGCATTTACTGACTCGACCTGTAGGCCGTCCCCCCAAGCAACCTATTGTTCTGTATGAAAGTTTTCAGTACCAAGCTGCAAGCTGGGACAAATCCAGAAGAGTAGTTGCTAAGATTGAATGGCACGCGGGCGAACTGTTTCCAAGAGTAGGATTTATTGTTACGAACCTTCGATGGAAATCCAGCAATGTGGTTAAGTTCTACAACAAGCGTGGCACAGCAGAGCAGTGGATTAAGGAAGGCAAATACGCATTAAACTGGACACGTCTTTCCTGCCATGATTTTGTGGATAATCAGGTTCGGCTGCAATTGTTTGCTCTGGCTTACAATCTTGGCAATTTTCTGAGGCGTCTGGCTTTGCCAAAGAGAGTTAAGGATTGGTCATTGCGGACACTCAAAGAGAAGCTGATAAAAATCGGAGCTAAAGTTGTAAGGCATTCGCGGTATGTGATATTCCAGATGGCAGAGGTGGTAGTGCTGAAAGCTTTGTTCTTTGAAATCCTTTACAGAATCAGGCAGTTACTGATAATGCCATCAGGGGCAGGATAATGCTGAAAATAGCTAAAAAACCTGGTTTTTTGATGAGGGAGACGGTTGGGGTCTACCCAAAATCACCGTTCTACGGTATTTTTAAGGCCATGCGGCTGGATTTTAGCGGAATTAATCGTATAATTCGCAAGAAAATGTTTCGAGTTATTGCACTCAGATGAAGTTTTGGTAAAATTACCGAATTGGTATGCTTGACGGCGTAGCCAAGCGTTTAATATGGGAAATGTCAGCTTAGAGAAAGATGAAACGACAGTTGATCTGCCAGAACGAAAATCAGATGCATTTGTATCGAAGTGCCCGGTACTTAATGGGAGAGGTTATGGTCCTGGTCCTGTTCGCAGGTTGCCACCTAGGCCCTCAAACACCATCGAGTAGTCTCCCGGGGTCCATGTTGCAGTACGATGTGAGCTATTTTGAAGGCTCTCCGTTGTCGGGCGACAAACCGGCGGACAGCCATTCTCTGCGTCTCGAAGATACTTTCGGCATTATCGTAACATTTGTGGCAATGAATCCGTGGTCCGAAAATACCCTGGAGCCCGTGGCATCACAGACCCAAATGATAACGGTTCTCCCCGCCAACACGGCGGTTACAGCCGTGGCCCAGCTTATGAAAAGAGCCAGGGTGGGAGTTATTCAAAGCGAGACACAGTTTCTGGAGCAGATTACGGTCAAGAATCCGGACGTACCGCTACCCGTGGAGACGCTGTGTGGCATTTTGCCCAATGGTGTCGGCGCGAGATTTCGAATTCTGGAAAGACCAACCGTGGATTCCGGTGCGATCCGCACGCTCGAGATTCAACTGCGTCGGAGACTTCCCCAGGAACCAGAGAGCCAAGAGCCATCCGCGACAGGCATTTCATTGGAGATATCGCTCGTAGCAACCGGAATCCCAAAGCCAGTCGCTCTGCCCGATGGCGACAACGTTGCGAGTTCCGGGAAAGAACAAAAGCAGTCCGTGTCCGCCGTCACCAGCATGCTAACAACCGAGACGATCTTGTTGACACCGCAGGTTTTGCAGGAACAGGACCGGTTGGCGATCGTACTGTCGTCTCCGTTTACTGGGGAAGAAATCGCGGCATTTGCGGCTCTGATCGAAGTGAAACCGCCCCCACAGAAAGGTACGGCCGAGGCGGTCGCATATACTGCGCTGCTGAAACAATGCCAGGACTACTTACTGGCTGCAGCTGAAGTGAGCGGCAGGAAGGAAGGACCACAGTTCGACGCCGGCAGACAAGGCATCGAAGATGCTATTCAACTTCTTCAGTCGCCTGCGCACAAGCAGCGGGCACTGTTATACCTTACTCAAGAGACCGGAGCACCCTTGATGGAAGATATAGCACTATCGGCGACGGACATCGTTGTTGACCAGCTTGCGCAGGCGATCACCAATGAGTATGTGTCGGGCTCTTCCTTTGAGACAGACAAGCTGGGATGGCGGCTGGAGAAAGTAACGTATCAGCTTCTCGTGAAGTTGATGTCTGCCGATCAGCCATCGCCGGAACTAGAGGCCATTCTGATTCGTCACACCGGTGAGGTGGGCCGTCACCCTTCCGTACTGGAAGAGATGATTTCGGACGCTATAAGCATCAAGGATCTGGAGCAGCGTTTGCTTCTGGAGAACTCCATCTATCTGGAGGATATTTCGCCGGCCGCCAGGGTCCGTGCCTTTGAATGGTTGGTGGCTAAGGGCCAGGCACCAGAAGGTTATGATCCTCTTGCCTCGCTCAAAGAAAGACGCAGCGTCCTGAACCGGATACGGCAGGAACAAGAGTAGAACCAGAGGAGTGTTCCTTGGGACACAAAAAAAGAAGAAACAAGTTGTCGTCGGATAGTCGCGACAAGATACCCGTCGAGAATACCGCTGCGTCTGAAGCAGCCAGATTAGAGGAGGGTGGGGCACTTGTCGAACCACCAGACCGGCCGGTCAAGCGGAAGACCGGCCGCCGCCCTCGCTGGCTTCGTCGCCTCTTATGGGTCTGCGCGATTGTGATAGCCGTGGTCGTGGTTCTGCGTATTGTTCTATGGCTCTCTCTGCCGTGGATTCTCAACAAAACGATGGCACAGTGCGGCCTGGAAGCTCGCTACGAACGATTGCATCTTTCTTTGCTCACCGGAGATGCAGAGCTCTGGCATCTCGTTCTGGTACCAACTGATGCCAACACACCCCTGACCGATGTCGAGTACTGCCGGGCAGAAATCTCCCTGACCACCTTGTTGACACAACGTCTCGTCGTCCCCCGCATCGAGATTGACGGAATGGACGTCAGTATGACGCGGGCCCAAGATGGCAGTTTCCCGCAGTTGCGGACCTTGCTGGCAGTCCTACGCAAACGAAGCGATGGAGCACAGGATGCGGACACCGAAGCAGTCCCGGTCAGTGAATCGCCGGGTGAGATTGATCTCATGCCACCACTCAAGATCGATGCGCTCCGAGTGCAGCACGTGCAGGTTCATTTTCGAGACGAGAGTGTGGCACCAGTTTTTGAGACTCGGTTGGATTTGAACGTGGCGCTCTCCGACCTCAGATCGGACAAACGCAAGACGCGGTTCCAGGTCATCCTGTCGTCTCCTCCCGTGCTAGACCAGCTACTGGTTGAAGGCATAGGTTCAACCGACGGGAGGGATCTTCTGGCGGACGTGAAGGTCGCCCTTCAGGGTTTACATCTCGCTGCGGTGGACGAATACTTGGCCAATCTGGGAGTCATTCCTGACGCCAAGAACATTGGCTATACCTGTGATGTATCCGTCCGGGTTCAAGGAATCCGAGCGATGGAGCCGAAAGATGTTGAGCCGCTGGTGGAGCAGCCACTCGCGCCGGGTGAACTGGCGGCCCTGCGCTCACCCCCGAAGCTTCAGGTTCATCTCGAATCGAAAAACGCCACCATGACGATCGATGGCATGGAGCATTTCAGCTTAGAGGACGCTGTGGTCGACGCCAATCTTTCCGAACCGGGCGCCGTTCACGTAAGGAAGATACAAGTCCACAAAGGTGCGTTTCATGCCTGGAGGAGGTCCACTGGTGTACTTTCGGTGGGTGGTCTCCAATTCGTCAGCCGCCCGCAACAAAGACCGACGGTCAAAAAAAACGCGGCGGAAGTGGCCGATTCCGGGGACCGAGAAAGCCAGAATGTGTCGCGGTCCACAGGTGAATCGTCAGTCCCGTGGTCCCTGGATGGCGTTGAGGTGCACGACGTGCGACTCGTACTCCATGATGAGTCCGTATCTCCCCCCAGCTGATTTGGTACTAGATCTCAACGAGGTTGCTATTCAAAATACTCCATCGCGATTGCACGAATTGACTGTGACCGCCCATTTGGGCGCACCTGGCATCGTGGAAAGCCTCCAGACCAGCGGGATGATGGTCTTGTCCTCCTCGGAGAGCAGCGCGACGATCAAGATATCCGGAACCGGAATCCGCCCGGATACGTTACAACCGCATCTCAGAAGGCTTGGCCTTGAATCTCTCTACAAGGGTGGGGCGTTTTCGTGTGACGTGAACGCTATGTTCGCGCAGCAGGATGGCAGGCCATTCAACGCATCCGCGTCCATCACGAATATCAGCCTGCAGGACACCGAAGAGCTATTCGGCCTCAAGACCATTGGTGTTCAAGGGGTAAGGATCGACCCCAATTCAGGGACAACGTATATCAACCAAGTAGAGGTTTCGGGACAGCGTCTCGCCCTCGGACGGGATGAGACGGGCTGCCTAACCGCTCTGGGCTTTCGACTCATCGGCAGTCCATCTCAGCCGGAGGGGCAACAGGCCGGTATGAGTGCTCAGCCAATCCAACCCGAGGCTGGCGGCATGGATGCTGACCGAAGCGCCACCGGGGCGGCCTCCGCTGACAGGACGACCGCTAGAATTGAAATCGGACGGTTGTCCTGGCATGACAACGAACTGACCTTTGTAGACCGAATGGTCACACCCGCCAACACCATCGCGGTGCCAGACCTTGGATTTGAGCTCACTAACCTTGTGTTGGGTGCCGAGGATGGTTCTGCATTGCCTGCTTCCGTGAAGGGATGGCTCAGCAGTCCCGGAACCATCGAACGTGCGGAGTTGAGCGGGTCCATGGCGCTGGAACAGGCCGGATTGTTTTTCGACCTTGGCCTCAACGGCGAAGGTATAGCCCTGACTATGTTGGCACCCTATCTCCAGGCTTTGGGCGTCCGCTCCGCCATGACCAGTGGAAGTGTCGATGCCAGAATGAATGGGCACGTCACCTGGGCAGACCGAGCGATCCGCTGCTCGGCAACAATCCGCGATGTAGCCATTAAGGATGGTGATGTAGAGCTCGCCGGGCTGAACCAGATAGATGTCGAGCAACTCGACCTGACCGACACGGATTTTCGGATTGAGCGTATTACGCTTCAGCAACCCCGGCTGGCACTCTCGCGAGACGAGTCCGGTACGTTTTCCTGTGTGGGTCTGTGCATAGTCCCGGGACGAGAGGCCAAATCCGAGACCTCGCCGAAGCCGGCCCCCACCGTTCGGATGGGTCACCTGGAAGTAAAAGACGCGAGGATCCAATGGTCTGATCGTGCCGTAGTGCCCGCGGTATCACAGACCCTGACAGCAGATTTTACCCTGTCTGATTTCTCCTTTGGACTCGAGGCGCCTCCCGCCACAGTGGTCGTAACCATCGTGGCCCCGGGCATAGTTCAACAGGCTACTATCTCCGGACAAATTCAAGTGACTCCGTCAAGACAGGCGACCGATCTGAAGTTCGATGTGGCGGGAGTCAATACAGAACCATTGCTATCCTATATGCCGAAAGGATTGAAACCGGCCTTGGAGGAGGGCCGGCTCCTCGGGAGAATTATCGCCGACCTGTCGCGCCATCCTGATGGCGGCTATCACACCCGCGTCAACTTAGCCGATGTGGATTACCGTGGAAATTCCGGACAAGAGCCGCTTCTACGATTCGATTCGGCCGAACTGACTGTCGATCGATTTGATCCAAATGCGTACCTCGTATCCATCCAAGAACTGTCTCTCAAGGGTATTGAGGCTACCGTCGAGCGTAAGAAGTCGGGAACGATGAGTCTCCTGGGATTTGATCTTGGGACTTCTCAACCAGCGGTCACCAGCAATCTTTCTCCGTCGGATAGACTGCCGGAATCCGTGGGATTCGTTACCGATGAACAACCGATGACTGGATCAACCCCATCGGATGAGAAGCCGGCCCATACGAGCAGCGTCGGGCAAAGGATGCAGCGTCTCCCGCTGATTCTCCTCGAGCGATTGTCGGTGCAGGCCAGGAGACTCACCATAAGAGACGGGGCCAGAGAGATGGCGACTCCCATTGTCGTCTCGGATCTGCAGATCGAAAATAGCGAGGGTATCAGAATCCTCGGAGACGAGGCCGCTGCCAATCCGCCCGTCAAGATCGATATCCACGGCCAGATTCAGCCTTTAACAGAAGCCCTGCGGTTGAAACTGCAGATGTCCCCCTTTGCCGCCCAACCGCAGATTCTCGCCGAATGGGACCTCACGCAAATCCACGGCCCAGGATTGACATCTGTTGTGCCGGAGCTCCAATCCGCAGTGGATGCGAATAGCCTGCGCAACGGCAGGCTAGCTGGAACCGCTCAAGTGACCCTGCACCTAGATCAGCGTAACATCGCGGAATTCGATTTCAGCAGACCTTTTGGCCTAGACATAATGCTCAAGGCAACCACGTTCAGTAACACCGAGACAGGAACAGTGCTTGCAGGTTTTGAGGAATTTCGTGCCGCTATACCAAGGCTAGACCCCCAGAGCGGAAGCGTTCATGTTAAGGAGATTGGCCTGGTGAAACCGCAGGGAGCGATCTCCAGGGAAATTGACGGATTGCATCTGCTGGGAATGACCTTGAAGACTGCGGTTGCGGATGCAAACGTCGATGGGAATGGTGTTGCAGCATCTCCTCCCACAGACCCCAATGACGCGCTGGCCCTCCGCGTGCATGAATCGCAAGAGCAAGACAAGCAGGTCGACCTGCGCATCGATCAGTTTCTCATAAATGGTATTGATTTCAGTTTTGTCGACAACACGGTGGATCCCCCGATGTACATGCCCTTGAATGGTCTGGATGTCGAGGTTCGCGGATTCGCCACGCCCGGTGCCGGGGCTAAAAATCCGATACGATTTAATGTCGTTGCGAGTGCTGGTGAGGTGCCGTTGCCGGGGGTGAAAGGTGGCTCCGCGTCTGTTGCCGGGAAGTCAGACGAAAGCTCTGCCCCAGGTATGCCAGCGCCCGCAACAACTGTGAACCGCCTCCTCTTTCAAGAAATGTCGGCTACCGGACGCCTGAGCCTCTATCCGCGTCCTGATGGCTGGGTGAAGGCGGGTTTAAGTGGACTGGAACTGGCCAATTTTAAGGGTGTGGCCAAGCAGAAAGGGATGACCTTGCGGGACGGTATCTTCGACGCCAGCGTTGACATGCGGTTCCATAAGGATCAGCCCCTGTCGACCCGGACCAAGCTGGTTTTTACCGACCTATCGTTAACCGAGCCCCCCGATGGTTTTCTGGCGAAACTTCTCACTTTGCCAGTGTCCCTCGACACGGTGCTGTTCATCCTCTGTGACGCGGACGGTGCGATCCGACTGCCGCTGTCATTCAAGATCGATGAGGATGGGATTTCCCGTGGGCAAATTGCACAAGCAGCCGTAGGAGCAGCGGCCACCCTCATCACCAACGCCGTGGCCGGTTCGCCCTACCGTGTCGCCGGAACGATTAGCAATATTCTGGGCGGGGAAGAAAAGGCAACGAGCGGCGCGGAAATCCACGTCGTGCAGTATGCGCCTGCCGTCACGACACTTTCCGAGAAACAGGTCGGAGAACTCGCGAGTATAAGGGAGCGTCTGCGACGCGAACGAGACCTGTCCGTCACGGTTCGACATCAACTGGGTGGAGGTGATATCGAAAAAGCCAACAGCCTTGTCAATTTGTCGCCCACGGAAACGCGAGAATTATTGGCAAAGCTCAGGCAGGAGAGAGCGGAACTTCAGCGGATGAGAGATGAATTGGCAGGTCAGACTCGCGCTGCCTGCGCAGCTGGCTCTCGTGAAAATGTAATGACCACGACAAAACGTCTACAAGAGACCGAAACTCAGCTCGGGTTGATCGAGCGGGCCTTGGACGATCTTCTTGAGACGATGCGACCCGGGTCAGAGTATGCCGCAAGAAGTCGCACCCAGAATGCATGTATTGCCATTGGCAAAGCACGCATCGAAACTCTGGCTGCGCTTCTCGAAATCGAAGAGATCCCAATTGAATCCGGACGCATTACATTTGTGCCACCTCGTTTCACAGAGGCAAGCGATTCTGTTAAGGGCAGTATCACCCTAACGCTCTCGAAGAGCAAGGCGCGTTAGGGAGCGACAGGAGACATGATGTAATGGTGATCCCGAGATCTCATTGTATGTGGCTTTCAGAACAAACTCATCCTGGATTCTTCCCGCCCAGGGCGTGGGGTGTAAAAATTATATTACTTGAAAAATCATACAGTATAGTTAGAATCTCCGACATGAACCATAAGGTCCGTATCGTGATTATCTGGGATAAACATAAAGTCATAAAATTCTCATCTGCAATCGCACCCATTGGAAGGTTACGTGGATAATAGTCGAAAAACAGGAGTCATACTATTTATGTATCCCATATTCTAAAAACTAAACTAATATTTTATTCCTACTCATTTTGACAATATCTTAAAATAGTCTATATGAATACACAATCATAATAAGCTTCTTAAACCATGATGTTTGATGACCATTGTAAAGGAATTAAACATAGTTTTAAGCCTAAAAACAATAATCTTATTATTTCCCCATTAGAAATTCTGGGGGCCCCCGTATGCATATTTTAAAAGTAGGGGTGGTAAAAACCCATACCCCGAGGGGTGGTATCTACCAGAATTTCTATTTTTTCCCCTCCCCCAATTTCTCAAATCCTCAAGCAAACAGTTTCCCCTCAAAAATCCCCCATTCAAAAAACTCCTATCGATATTAGTCGATAAATATTATTTTTTATTATTTCTGGACAAATCTACTGTCAATTTATTAACAGTTCATTTCACTACCCTTATTTTTGAATAAAATAGGCACTTTACTCAATATTTTCGGGTTTTGTTTCGTAGTAACCTGAATATTCTCCCTATTTTGACAACCAAATCTGGCTTTATTTCCCAATTTTGACAGGATCAATAGCAATTCTATTGACTCTAAATCTGTCCCGCGTTATAGAATTCTGGCTTATTGGCAATATAGGCAATTTGTAATTTAACCAGATAAAAAGTTTTTGATTGGTATAATAAAAAGGAAATAGCTGAAGATGACAGAAATCACTTATCAGGAAGTCAATGATGCTCAACCACAGATTATCGACCATATCATTGGGCAGGAAAATGTAGTAGCGAGGGTCAAGGTAGCTCTGGAATCCTGCTGGAATGACGGCGTCCGATTTCCACATTGCCTATTAACTGGGCCAGCCGGACTGGGTAAAACCCAAATTAGTCAAATCATTGCGGCGGAGATGGGAGTGGAAATTCGGGAGCAACTGGCTCAAAATCTGGCTTGTCCTGCCGCCCTCCGTGGTTTTTTATTGGAAGGCCAAGAGAAAGATGTATTACTCATTGACGAAATTCACGAACTGAGTCGAACGGTGCAAACCACGCTCTATAGAGCCTTAGAGAATGGTAAAATATTTCTGGAAGGGGCTAAAAATAAGTATTCTCATACCATCCAATTGGCGAATTTCTCCCTATGTTGCCGCGTGCCGGCAGGGACCGCCGCTGGACCACCCGGTAATCCATATTGTCCTTGGCCCGGGTGACAAACCACACGCCCGCCTGCGTCCATTGAGAAAACAGGCTGTAATCCACATAGCCCCGATCCACCGCAACAATGGTTCCCGGGGCAAAATGGAGCAAGCGGGCCGCTTTGACCTCATGGGTTTTGCCGTCGGTCAGCAAGGCCCAGCAGGGCAGGCAGCCCTGATGATCCAACAGCAGATGCAGCTTGACCGCGCCTTTGGTGCGGCGAAAACGGGCCCAGTCGAACAGGCTCAGGCACAGATCTATGGTGCTGGCGTCCAGCGACCGCAGGGGGTTCTTGAAACGAAATCGACGCTTGTGCAAGGCGGCCACGCGGGTCGCTTCCCCCAAGACCTGGTGAAACACCGCCTCAAAAAGCTGCCAGGGCCGATGGGCATTGGCATACGACAGCGTCGAACGAGCCGGCGCCGATTTCATCCCCAGATGCACCAGCTTGCCCATGGCGGTCGCCAGCCCGCCGCTGATTTCCCGCAAACTATGGGCCGCCGCCAATTGACAGAAAAGCATCGCCACCAGTTGGTCCCAGCAGGAGAATCCTTTCGCCGCCCGTTCAGCCCCCAGCCGGTGTACCGTCCGGGCAAAATAATTCCGATCAATCAAAGAAATCACTTGTGCAAACACGCTGGCAACCTTTATCATGGCTCTATCTCCGGTAAGGGTTTGTTTTTTGGGCAAAAAATGAAAATATACCCGATTCCGGAGATATTTTTTACTCCTTTTTTATGAACTTATTTTGGACAAGAGTGATTTAATTTGATTTTTTGTCACGCAGAATTCACGCAGATTAGAACTATAAAATGTAATTTAATCCAATTTTTTTGGCCGTCCTCGGCCTCTTTTTTGATCTCCGTTTGCAGCAACGATATCCAATTCTGCTTTGTCAAAAGCCAGATGACCGGAGATTTTTTTCGGGTGCAATGCCCCCTTTCTGATCAGCCTGTGAATAGACAAATCGGGTCTGGCTAAACCCAGTCGATCGAGACCGAGATAAGCAATCGCTTCATGCATCCAGTAGATGGGTGCTCGCTCGAGTTTTGATTGTATTTCTTGGTTTTCCATAAGAAATATTTTTTCAGTCACACTACGCTAGCCTTGACTTTAGAAATTCAGGCTTGGAGGTGTTTCCCGTCGTCATCTGCGTCGAATGAATTCGCATATTCCTCTCCAGATTGTTTATTCAAATCTTCTACCGTAACTCTGAAATCTCTACCGCCTAGCCGCCCGCGATTAGATTACTGATACGTTCAAATACACATATCAAAATGGCACAAATTAGCAGCCAGGGGATGATGGCAAAGAGCATTCTTTTAAATGATTTCGTCTCGTCCATATCTACTATTTCTACAAGTATTACGCCGAAAGCTGTTATCCAGAGACTCACTTGAAGTATTTCAAGTATGTTTACCAGTAGTTTAGTGTCGGTGGTCATGATATTACCCTTTCCGTAATATGATGTTTTTAGCCGCATTTGTTGTATCCGCAATGATCACAAACATTACATCCTGCTTCCCGACGAAGAGGATATTTGCATTCAGGACAGGGGTTGGCTGTAGATGTCTCCGCGGGTTCGTAACTATGCCCGATTGCCTCTTCCAGGGCACGGGATATCGCATGGGGGCAGGAAAGTACATCGATATCTTTTTGAATCTTTCGCTGGGTAATGGTCGAAAGACACCGTATGCCTTTAAGTTGCTCAATAAGAATTCGGGGATCGATTCCACTCCGCAATCCTGCCGACAGGATTCGTGCCGTGGCTTCGCTCTGAGAGGGACAGCCGCCGCCCTTCCCTAGATTCGTAAATACTTCCGCCAACCCTTGTTCATCTTTACCCACATAAACGTACAATGTACCACAGCCCATGTGAAATTTTGTGGTATGGCCATTTGTTGTTCGTGGCCTGGGCCGGGGTAAGATGGTTGTGTTATTTGTTCCAGGAATCGGATGTGCTGACGTAAGAACTTGGTTTTGCCGACAGCCGTCCCGATAGACGGTAATCCCCTTGCAGCCCAACGCAAAGGCGGATCGGTAGACTTGGTCAACCTCTTCCAAAGTGGCATTTGCCGGCATGTTTACGGTTTTGGAGACCGCGTTGTCGATGTGTGCCTGGCAGGCAGCCTGAATCTTGACGTGCCAGGCTGGTGCGATTTCGTGCGCAGTAACCAGCACTTCCGCCAGTGGCCGGGGAAATCCAGCGATTTCTGCCGGAGCAATACCCTCGATTAACTGCTGGCGGATTTTCGGAGTCAGCCAGCCGTCTCTTGTGCCTAATTTCTCCAGCAGGGGATGCAGGTAGATAAATTCCTGGCCGTCCAGGGCCCGGCGTTTTGGGGCCAGACTGTAGATTGGTTCGATGCCGCTGCTGCAGCCGGCGATCAGACTCAGGGTGCCGGTAACAGAGGCCTTGAATGGCTTGGTATTGGACCTGGGAGTCTGGCAGGCATTTATACCGAAAGAAGGTTTCGATCTAAACCGCTACCAGAGCCACATCCAGGCTCATTTGGGGGATGATCCTGTCAGCCTGGAGGAAATACCACCCCTGAGTGAGAATCGCCGTTACGACCGTATTGGACGGTTTATCGCGGTGCTGTTTCTGGATCAGGCAAGAATCGTGGACATCTGGCAGGAGGGGCAGACTATATGGGTGATAAAATATGTTAACCGAGAAAGACAGGATATTTTTGGAGAAACTGAAAACGCTGATGGATGCGAAGGATCTGTGGGTTGAACTGCGACCAGGACGCCTTAGCTACATGATTCTGCGGGGAACCTATGGCGAAAAAATCCATAAAACCTTTGGGATGACTCGTCAGGGTGTCCGGTGGCGGTTCTGGCATCTGTTTAACCGGGAGTATGTGGCCGCCTTCGAAACCATCATTTTCATGGAGAAGAATTTTGGTCCCCAGTTGCGGGAACATGCGATACGGATCAGCCAGGAAAGATTCGCGTTGCGGCAGGAGGTAAATAGTGTAACCTTTCAGCCTGCCAACGTAATAGTTCGAAAATAGGGGCTACAGTATTGAGTTGTATCACGGTGTGGATTAAATGTACCACGGCAGGGTAAATGGAAAACCGTTGTTAGCTGGTTGTAACAATCTTTACAATCAGAGAAAACTTGTGAAATAGTAATATCCCCATAATGCTTATGTATCGGACTTACGAGTTATATGGATATCTGCTTCAGCCGCCCAGCGGTTGATATCTTGCCTGTTGATTGCTGCCGCCATTAAATCGGGGAATAACTGCGGCGTACAGGCAAAAGAAGGAATACTCATGGCACTCAGTTTTGCTGCGATATTATGATCAAAACAAGGAGCTCCCTCATCACTCAAAGCCAGCAGGGTGATAAACTGAACACCCGAGGTAACTAACGTCGCCGCCCTTTTAAGAAATTCATTCTCCATCCTGCCCTCATAAAGATCGCTGATGAGGATAAAAATGGTATCGGTTGGATTCGTAATCAGACTCTGACAGTAGCCGACGGCCCTGTTGATATCTGTACCCCCTCCCAAACGGGTCGAAAAAAGCAGTTCCACCGGATCATCCAGAGCCTCGGATAAGTCAACCACAGCCGTGTCAAAGACAACCAATTTTGTCCGGACAGACGGGATGGAAGCCATCACGGCCCCAAATATTCCGGAATACACAATGGAAGTCGCCATGGAACCGCTCTGGTCGATACATAACACAATCTGGCGCAGGGCCGACCTTTTACGACCATAACCGATTCGATTTACAGGAATTACCGTTTTGTAATCGGGCTGATAATGCTTGAGATTCATTCGGATGGTACGGCCCCAGTCGATTTCTTTGTGCCGGGGTCTGCGATTCACCGTAGCACGATGCAATGCCCCCATAATAGCTTGTCGCATGGGATTGGATAGTTTTTGCTGTAGTTCCTCAACGACTTTTCGGACCACCAGTCGGGCGGTTTCTTTTGTTTTTGCCGGAATTATACCACGCAGGGCCAGTAAATTGGCAACCAGATGTACATCCGGCTCAATCGCTTCCAGCATTTCCGGTTCCGTTAACATCCGTGCCATATCCAGCCGTTCAAAGGCATCGCGCTGCAGCACCTGAACAACAGATTTGGGGAAATAGTTACGAATATCTCCTAACCACCGGGGAATTGAAGGGCAGGAACTGCCCAGTCCACCTCGCCGGTCGGAATCATATAAAGCTTCCAGGGCATTATCAATGCGGATATCATCGGCTGTCAATTCACAGCCAATGCCGTCGGCCTGGTTTCCGCCCAGAATCATTCGCCAGCGACGGAGTCTTTGCTCTGCATCAATCACGTTTCAATCTCCACGTCAAGAATTTGACTCAATAAAGGTAAGATTCTCCCGGCACGTTCGTAATCTAACCTCTCAGAATCGAATAAAACCGCTTTTGCGGCACCAGAATCATTCCTTTTAACCTGCTGGCCGATATAACGTCGTTCCGATACGGCAAACGTGGAAAAAGTCCGTCGCAATAGAGGCAAGACTTCTGAAAAATGATCGTCTCTGAGTCCCGTAATCCAGTCATCCAGCACTTGCCAAAGCCGTTGATCGTGGATCAGTATGAGTCCGCTGCCTCGGAGAAATCCTTCCAGCCAGGCCGCCACTTGAGAGGAATCGTTTGCCAGGGAGAGAGCGAGACTCATCCGGCGTGCGGCTTCCTCCAACGGGAAATGCCCCATTTCCTGTAATAGTCGACAACTGCGACCATTGATCAGGTTGTGGCCATTTTTCAGATCGGCCAGCTGATTCAAAACCGAAGCCCATCCTTGCATTTGTTCTTCCGACTGCAAAAGAGTGATGGCGGAATGAGTTCCGTTGATTAACTCAAACATTTGCTCCGCCGCTTCGTCATTGATTGAAACACAGGCTCCGGGCAGGTTAATCATGATGCGAGCGGCCAGACCATCGATCACCCCTTTCAGCATACTCTTGTCGGTTTGTCGGACATTGCCATAGCGCATGACTCGGGCCAGTGGAATCATAGCCTGCATCATCTGCTGCACATCCCCGCTTTTTGCGGTTCGTTCCTGGATGGAAGATATCAGGGATTCTACTGCTTCCGGCAGGTCTGCCAGCAAGGCATTATCCAGCAGTGTTGCGATTTCCTTGAGATTGTCCGTATGATCCGCCGTATGGATACACCTGGCCGAAGCGGCATTTTCAACGGTATTCCCCCAGCGAGCGGCCTGGATTAGATCCATGACAAATTCCGGTTTCCATTGCAACTGCCAGTATTCATGAAAAGTCCCCGCGGATCGTCCTTTTTGCGTCAATTGCTCCCCCCAGGGGATTTCCAATAACCGCAGACGATGCAGCAGATGACTCCGCGACAAATCGGTGGGCTTGCGCAGATCAAAATCATACTCCCTGGTATCTTCTTTCGCAGGTAAACGAAGAGTTTTTTGCCATTTCATCAAATCCTGTTGGAGGGGTACCACGGGGGCATCCTGCGGAATGACGCCCATGCGATCTCCGACGACCAGTTTCTTTCGAATGAGCCGCATGGAGGCCTCTTCGCCAAAGCACATAACGGCCAAGGCTGCTTCATCCATTTCTTCCAGTCCCGGCAAAGGATGACCTCTCAGAGACGCCAAGGCCTCCGACAATCGCACAGCCTCAATCACATGGGCAGAGGATACATCCAGTTGTTCCTGCCGCATCAATCGAGCCGCTCGAGTCAACCAGTAGGTAACCAAATTCTTTTTCTGATCCCACAATATGTGATACCATTCCGGGGAATACACACCTGCACCGTAGCCTGTCCAGAAAGATATTCTGCTATAAGACCAGGGCGCCCAGGCTGATTTGGTTTTGATGGCCGGAAGTCCCTTGAGTAATTCATTATCACTCTTAACCGTCGGCACATTGACAAACGCAGGGCCATGCCAGGCCCCACAGACAACGGCGATTTTTTTGTAATCTTCTTTTTGCGTTTCGCGCAGTGTCTTTCGCATATAGGCTTCACGTCGTTTTTCATGCAGATTTTCATTCTGCTCGTTGGCTAATTCCTTGCGGAGCGCGGTCATTCCCTCTAAAATGGCGGCAAATATCTCCGTATCATTCTCTTGTCGGGTTTCGACCATATGTTCCCACCATCGTTCTCCATCCGTATATCCTGCGGCTCGAGCCAAATGACCAATCGGGTCGTGATGTATATCCTCCTGTTTTTCCTGGTACTGCCCCTTTTCTTTTTCATTTTCGTGAAGTTCTTCAGCCAGGATATGGGTATGCGGTAAATCCATGAATCGTACCGGAATATTTTGTCGTAATCCATGCTGAATAGCCTGCCATTCCGGTGAATAAACGGCAAAAGGATAAAAGGAAGCTTTGTGAGGATCGTCCGGGGCATAGATTAACAGGGCCACGGGCGGTTTCATTTCCGGATTTCCTGCCATTTCGATAAGGTCCTGAGCATCCGGCGGCCCCTCCACAAGGATAACATCCGGCTGTAGCTGATCCAAGGCCCTGCAGAGGCTTCTTGCAGAACCCGGACCGTGGTGACGAATCCCGAATATGTGTACGTTACTGTCAACCATAGCTGTTTAAAGTAAATCTCTGCAGGAGCGGTATAGATCTTTCCAGCCATTACGTTCTTTGACGACCGTTTCTAAATACTCCTGCCAGACAACTGCATCCTGAACCGGATCTTTGACAACTGCTCCGGTAATTCCGGATGCCACATCATTAGCCCGAAGGGTGCCGTCGCCAAAATGGCAGGCTAAGGACAGGCCGCTGGTAACGACACTGATGGCTTCCGCTGTGGACAGGGTGCTGCTGGGTGATTTTAATTTTGTTTTACCATCGACTGTCTTGCCCTCCCGCAGTTCACGGAAAATCATGACGATACGCCGAATTTCTTCGATAGCCGGTTTTTCCTGAGGAAGTTCCAGGGCCCGCCCAATCGAAACCACACGTTTTTGAACAATTTCCACTTCCTCCTCGGCGGTTGCCGGAACCGGCAGGATAACTGTATTAAAACGGCGTTTTAAGGCACTGGATAACTCATTTACACCCCGGTCACGATTATTGGCCGTAGCAATGATGTTAAATCCTTTGGCCGCCTGGATTTCACTATTCAGTTCCGGGATGGGCAGGGTTTTTTCGGATAAAATAGTTATCAGGGTATCCTGCACGTCGGAAGGTATACGCGTCAATTCCTCCACCCGGGCTATTTTCCCTCCCTGCATGGCATTCATTACCGGACTGGGAACAATCGCTTCATGCGAGGGACCCTTGGCTAATAATAGGGCATAATTCCAACCATAGCGAATGGCTTCCTCCGGTGTTCCGGCGGTCCCCTGGATTAACAGGGTAGAATTGCCGCTGACGGCCGCAGCCAGGTGTTCACTCACCCAGGTTTTGGCAGTGCCCGGCACCCCTAGAAGTAATAAGGCCCGATCCGTTGCCAGGGTGGCAATGGCAATTTCAATCAACCGCCGATTCCCAATGTATTTAGCGGATATTTCAAATCCATTATCCAGTCGTCCTCCCAGAAGATAGGTAGCAACTGCCCAAGGGGATAAATTCCAGTTTGGTGGGCGCTGGGCCGTATCCACTTTCTGTAAGTTTTCAAGTTCTTCGGCATACTGTTGTTCGGCATGTTGCCGTAAAATAACCTTTTGTGTTTTAAGCTCCACGGCATAACTCCTTTATCATGGTTTGGCGAAACTGTAATATTGTGGTTAACTGATCAACCATTTTTTCATCCCCTGCGGTAAATCGGTTTGAGTGGGTCGGCCATCCCGCGCTGACCTGCTCAGCGATACGGGGAGACAAACGCAAAGAAAATGTTTCGATCATAGGACGACGTAATTGATAATTCCCCAGATTCTTTATATAATGCTGTCGGAGAAACTGGAAGGCAAATTGGGAAAAATCCTCACTCCATGCATGGTCACACGACAAAAGAAATTCATTTAAAACCTCCCCCTGTTTGGAGGCTGAATTTTTTTCTGCAAACGCAACAATGATTGCCTCTCGTTTTTCCGGAGTCAGACAATTTATCAAGCCTGGTAGATCTACAGAAATAGTTCCTGCCGACGGTGCTTTTGCGATAAACACCGGATAATTTCGAAGAATGAAGGAAGCCCATTCTGGATTTTGCTGCCGAATCGTTGCGGCTGAAAGTCCCAGGGAAAATGATTCAGAAAAATCACAAGACAATACTGTATGGAGTAACGCTTCGATATCTCTATCCATTTGATGCCATACCTGCAAGGGAACAGCAGCAATGATATTGGCAAAAGCGACGGCCTTTTGGCCTAATTTCCCGGCTTTTTGGGGATCTGCACCGTCCCGCAGTAATGATTGGTCGGAAATATCCGGAAGCACTACTTCGATGGTTGGTTTTTTTGACAGAAGCAGGCCCTTTTTACCCGAATGATAAGTGACCAGATGAAGAAGGCGTTCTGTCATGCGCTTGCATAGTCCTGAAGCGGGAAGGCAACTCAACAAGATGGCAGCCATGTGTCGGACCGGCTTGCGCGAATCATCAAGGCACTTCTCGAGGAATGGTTCATCCTCAATATTCAGCCCTATCCGGAATTTTTCAATAAACAAAGCTCTGTTTTCCGGAGTTTCCTGTTCCCAGCTCGCTTCGGTTAACTGCCTGGCTTTTTGGGGATCTTCAGCTCTTAATTGGGAGAGGTACTTTAATCGTTCCGGATGGGTACCCGTATGCCAGGTCTCTTCGTCCAGGTTTTTTGTATAAATGATATCCTTCCAGGAAGGATTTTGACTGGCCAACCACACGCCTTTTTTCCCGATCACTTCCTGGATAAAACGACAGTCCTGGTGGGGATGTTGGCAGGCATAATCCATTAAATCCGGCAAACACTCGGGCGGTGCCTTCAGTTGTTTCTGGTTGGCGACATGACACCATTCGGGTAATAAGGCTTGATATTCTCCTTCCAGAATATCCCTGAGCTGCAAGGCTGCTTTGGCATTGCATGTCCGTTCCTCCTCATCAAAAGCGGTATACGGTAGGTTGCCATTCGCAGCGCAGGTTTTGCCCAGTTGAGTATAAAGGGACAAAACCGATATTTCATGCAAGAAGTTTTGCAGTGGTTCACCAGTCGAATCGGGATCCTGATTCGCTAACCCGGTCCGGTCTAATCCCAAAACCGCTGAACTTGTCAGGTTTTGCCATCTTTTAACGGGTTGTTGATCAAGTTTTATCATCTAACCCACCCATCGCAACCCGTGAACCGGGGATTCCATAACCCGATAAAAATTACCTTTCACATGGAGACACAGCGGCAGGAACGAGTACCCATCCCATTCGCCAAATAACATAGCCGGTCCTCCGCCAGAAACCGCCAGAAAATGCCATCCCAGCCGAAACTGTGGAGACAAGCTAACTTGGCTGTTATCTGAATCAATACCGTACCAACCAAGGATCGTACCATCGTTACCTTTTTCAGGAATAATCTGCAGCGGTCCCAGAAAAGATGGCATTACCTCCGTCCACGGCATTTTCTCCAAAGTATTTGCATACAAAGAGAAAAGATCACGAATAGAGATTCTGATACAGAAATCCTCGATCGGCTTGACCTCATTCATCCATTCTTTGATCAAAGCTCTATGGGAATTCACTCCCGGATAAAATACCAGTCCGGCTTCAATAATAGTCCCGACAACTAATGTTTTATCCAGAACCGCATTGCCAACGGCAAAATCCAATAGTAAAGCGAATTGGGCACTCTTTTTACCCCATAACCATGTTCTTTGTACCTGCAGGTGGTCCTGCTGTTCCGTTCGTTGGGCGAGTACATACCACTGATCTTGGACTGGAACCTGTTCTAATATCTGTTCTTTAGGAACCGTCCACCCAATCAAAGAACGTACCTCCTGTTGTAAATTTTCGTCCAGGCTATCCCTGCGTTTATAGGCCTCGATCAGCAGGTGTGTTGTACCGATCTGACGTAACAGTCGGTCCTGCCAGTTTTGTCCTGACAGGGCAATTTGCCCCATTTTTTTTATTCGATTGGACAAGCCGGACGCCTGTGCATCCACCATTCGCGCAGCCATGTTGTTCCAGTACGACAAGGGCTGAGTTTGGGCCCAGGCAAGCCCCTGACGGAGCAAATCGGAAAGCCAGAGTGAAAGCTCCTCCAGACCGACCAGAATTTTTTCTTCCCGCTGGGCAATCCGCTTGGCCTGAGCTTCCGGATCGGGTGGTTTTGGAACGGTTTTCTGATCCTGCTCTTTTTTCTCAGCCTGGGAATCCCGATTTTCAATCCATTCCTTTACCCATTTCGGTGGACTACTGCCAGTAAATAAATTGGTTTTATCTGCAAAGAGCAGAAAGAGAGCCAGAGAGTGTTTACAGGGGAATTTCCGGCTGGGACAGGTGCACTTAAAGGCTGGACCGTGAAGATCAATTCGGATCTGATAAGGGTTTTTGCCACTCCCCTGGCTCTGCCCCCAGACCACTCGTTCCGTGCATCCCAAATCAGACCATTTGCTGGGATTGGCAAGTCCCTTAGCTGCTTGAATTGAGGCATCGTCTGGTGCTAACTCAAGTACCTTACTGGTCGTCCACAAATTACCCAAAAATCCTCCTTTTATTTTAAAAACAAGGATTTCTCACTCTTGTCCAAAATAAGTTCATAAAAAAGGAGTAAAAAATATCTCCGGAATCGGGTATATTTTCATTTTTTGCCCAAAGAAACAAACCCTTACCGGAGATAGAGCCATGATAAAGGTTGCCAGCGTGTTTGCACAAGTGATTTCTTTGATTGATCG
>JAKJEP010000140.1 GCA_022705365.1 Planctomycetota bacterium
CGCTTGCCGGTGCGGAGATAGAACGGTACCTCGGCCCAGCGCCAGTTATCGACAAAGGTCTTGAAGGCGACAAAGGTTTCGGTGACGGAATCGGGGGCCACGCCGGGTTCGTGCAGGTAGCCGGGGATGGTTTGGCCCTGGTAGCTGCCGGCGGCATACTGGGCACGCACCACACCGTTGGCAGCGCATTCGGCGGGGATGGGGCGTAGGGTCTTGAGGACTTTCACCTTTTCGTTGCGGACGGAGGCGGCATCGAGGGAATTTGGGGCCTCCATGGTGCATCATATGATTCTGCACGATATCCCGCAGGGCGCCGCTCTGTTCGTAATAGGCACCGCGCCCTTCCACGCCGAGGGTTTCGCTAACGGTAATCTGGACATGGTCGATATAATTGTGGTTCCAGATCGGCTCGAAGATCATGTTGGCAAACCGGAAGACCAGCAGGTTCTGGACCGTTTCCTTACCGAGGTAATGGTCGATCCGGTAGATTTGGCTTTCCTGGAAAGCGGCCTTGATGGTCTGGTTGAGCTGTCGGGCGGAATCCAGGTCGCGGCCGAAGGGTTTTTCCACAATCAGCCGGGACCAGCCGCCCTCGGCCGGATCGCGTCGGGCCAGCCCCGCCTGGTGAAGCTGATTTACCACCGGTGTAACGGCATCGGGAGGAGTGGCCAGGTAGAATAAGCAGTTGGCGGGGGTGTGGTTTTGGCGGGCGGTTTGCTCGATTTTTTGCCGCAGGGCCTGATAGCCGGCCGGGTGGTCATAGTGGGCCTGGTGGTAATGGATATGGCGGGCAAACCGTTCCCAGGCGGCGTTGTCGAGAGTCTGGGATTTGACCTTTTCCAGTATCTCGCGGAGCCGGCGGCGAAAGGATTCGTCGTCATATTCATGCCGGGCGAAACCAATGACGGAGAACGTTTCCGGCAGCAGGTTTTGCTGAAAGAGATGAAAGACGGCCGGGATGAGCTTGCGGCTGGTCAGGTCACCGGAGGCGCCGAAGATGACCAGGGCAAAAGACGGCGGCGTGTTCCCTGTTGCCGTTTTGGTAGTTATACCATCGGAAACATTCATATAATTTTTTCTGTGTTATGGTTGACGAGAAAGCCATTCTACCAGGAAAACCTGCAAGTCCAGTTGATTGACGATATTGTCGCTTGGTTCATTTATATCACACAAAGGATTCCATTGGGGGTCCCCTTGACCAGCCTGCCAAGCTTCGGCCAGGGCTGAAAAATCAAATAGATCAACGTAACCATCATAATTCAAGTCACTATGAAAAATGGCGGGCAGAATAGTAAAGGTTACGGGGGCACCCACAGCCGCTGCCCAGCCGCCTGCCAGGCCGCTGCCGTGAAAGGATTCTTCGGTAAGGATGAACTGGGCACGATAGGAACCGATGGGAAGTCTTACTCCCCCTATTGGAAGTCTTTCCCACTCCCCGAAAATCTGAACGGTTGATGGCGGATAATCCACATTGTAGGCAGGCGAATTGATAGTAGGATCAAATGTATGGCTTTTAACCGGTCCGTCATCGGATGATCGGCTGCGCTGGGTAGTTTTCCACAGTACATGATACGAACTGTCGGCTTCAAAGCTCAACACGGTATTGCCCCACTCGTCGGTTATAAAATAATCAAAAACAAGATACCCACTATACCGGTATTTTTTTCCGGTAGGACTGTTCGGGTCGGGAATATCCTTACGGCTAAAGTATGCCAGGTCATTGGGATTGGGCGAACTTCCGTCGCCTTTGTTATTCAAATTCTGGCCGTTGATCCATGTCTGGGCTGCCGAACTCCATTCTTCCTGCCACCACCTGCCGGTCAACCCGATATTTTCGTTGGCGTTGGGATCTGTTTCCGGCAGACCTGCCAGCTTGCATTGATAGGCAAAATTCGGCTTTAAATTCCTGGCAGTCAGGATTCCGTACAACAATCTTTCGTCATGGTGAAAAGTGACCTGGACATCTGCCTGTGTATACTCATAGTCTGCCTGATAGGAGGGATCGTAAACCTGATCGGCAATATCCAGCCAGCGGTAATTGCCCTGCGGGCTTGTCGTTCCGGAATCCACATCCTTCAGGTTGACCGTTGCCAGGGAATTATCCGTTGTGTCAGTGATATCACCGCCGACAAAATCAATATAAACAGCACCGTCAAACGGATGATTTGCATAAATATCGATTCCCAGCTCTTTGAGATCTGCCAAGTTGCCGGATTCAACGGTATTCCATGGTATCTCGTACCATCTGTCTGCGGCTACTATACTTGTTACAGGGCTGCTGTGATAAAGCCACTCCGAGCCAGTTTTATCGTACATTTTAATATCGATATCTCCGTTATTATACATGGAGTTTGCCTGAACTCGAACACGCATCAATAAAGTCCGGTACCCATAATCGGACACATTGATCCCGGCTGTGCCGTTGAGCGGATCTTTTATCTCTGCCCCGACCATTGCCTTGTCGCCGGGAGATCCCAACCGGCACTGAATGCACAAGACGCCATCAGCGGTTCGATTCCAGGATGGTTCCTCTCTGCGTTCGATGAGATCGATTATTCCCCCTTCGGTATATATCTTGGTGAATCCCTCCTCATCTTCTTCGAAGCTGAAAAGCTGATGGATCCCGGTTTCGTTGAGAAAATTTATCTTTTTTGCATGCTGGATGAGAATTGAAGCGGTTTCCTGATCCTGGGGATAATAGACGCCGAAATTATCGTAATTGGGATACGCATCATGGTATAAGATCCAGAAATTAGTTCCGCTGACCAGTTCCCGGTAGGCGGTATGGAGGTATCGTATGAAGGAATCATTTCTTTCGGCCATGGTGTGCTGCGGGACCATCCGGCCGTATTCATCCATTATTACGGGTTTGCCAAGCTGGCTATGGCGGCGGGCATCCCGGATATGGTTCACGATCCATTTTTCACATTGAACCTGCGTCAGATTCCAATGATCGGCGTAGATGTGAAAGCCCGTCAGATCAATCCCCGAGCCCGCATGCTGGATAATGAAATCCGTTCCTTTGTTATCAAACCAGCTTTGCCCGCCCTTGCTGCTGTTGCCCGAGTCATAGAACCCTTCCATACCGGTGGTTACCAGTTGTTTCACGCCGATTGTATTCTTCAGGTAATCCGCGGTATTGTTGATCCAGTCAGTAAGGATACTGCCGTTGGCTGTGTTGGTATCGGTAGGGTATTCCGGTTCGTTAGCCAACTGCCACGCCAAAATGGTGGGGTCCTCCTTATAAATCCGCTGATTATAGGTATTAACCCGGTTCGCCAGATGAGAAATAAAATTGCGGAAATACGTCTGGGCCTGCGAAATACCATAAAACTCATCGGCGGTGGGGGTGGTATCCCCGGTCCATTGCACGTATTGGCGCATCCCTCCATAATCATTCCAGTAATTTGTTAGGGGCAATATGATTCGTATATCATGGCGGTCAGCCTGATATAAAACATAATCAAGCATTTGGAAGTTGGCTTCCAGAAAATCTCCGGCATTGGGGCCTTGCAGCTTTGTTGTTTTATTTTGATCATCATTGAATCCCCATATCCTGAGAACCCCCAAGTTCATCTGGACCATATCGGCCATCAATTCGTCAACGGTTGACTGACTGTTATTGTCAATGCCGATATAATAATTATTCGCACCCACAAAAAACCAGGGTTTCGATTCTGTGCCGATGGTCAGGAAATTTCCCGTCGAGGTAATAAATTCCGTATTTTTTGAAGAAACCTTTTGTCCCACACCCATAACCACCGATATCGCGACCAGATATGTAAGTACATATTGCTTACTGATTTTGCTTATGTTATACATGTCACTTTGCTCCTCCTTCAATAATCTTTATACGAAATAATCGCGTTATTGTCAATATTGTTGTGTAAACCCTTATATAACAAATATTTATGTAACAATGAAACCGATGTTGCTATGATGGCAAATGTTTTAACAACTTCGGTAAATATAGATGATTTTATCATCCCCGACGGCGTAGAAGTCTTTGAGGCAGGCTTCCTGGATATAGCCGAGGGATTCGTAGAAGCGGCGGGTGGAGATATAGCGGGGGTTTCCGGAGGTTTCCACGACGATCAGGCGGCCCTGGCGGTTTTGAATGCAGGTATGGGCGTAGTTCATCAGGGCCTTCCCTATGCCCCGGCCCTGGTATTGGGGATCCACCGCCACCCAGTAGATGTCAAAGGTGCCCAGGGTGCAGGGGGTCTGGCCGAAACAAAGCCAGCCGACGGTTTGTGCATCTTCGACGGCGACAAAAGACTGATAATCGCCCTGCGGCCCTTTGGTTAGGGCCTCATTGAAGACTTCTTCGGCGATCACCAGTTCGCCGGGCCGGAAGAAGCCGGTGGCGTGCAAAAGAGCCATTACAGGTGCTTTGTCTTCCGGTCGGACGCGACGAATTCCTTTTATGATGGGGTCATCAGGCATAGGTATTTCTCTTACGGAAAAAAATCAGGGTTTTCGCAGGGAGGCGTTATTTATTATGGTTTCAATAAAGGTTGCGTAATTTATGCCGGCGGCAGCCAGGGCGGCGGGGAAACCGGCATCGGGGGAGATATCGGGATTGGTATTGACCTCCAGGACAAAGGGCCGCTCCCGATCATCCAGCCGGAAGTCCACCCGTACATAATCCTGACAGCCCAGCGCCTCCCAGGTGGCCAAAGCCACCTGGTACACCCGGTCGGCGGCCGGCTGGGACAGGGGGGCGGGAATGATACGGTTGGTTTGGCGGTAGGCGGGGGAATCGGGGTGCCATTTGGCGGCGTAATCGACGATCCGCGGTTTGTCGCGGTAAAAATCGCCAAAAACAATTTCCGCCAGGGGCAGAACCTGCACCCCGTCCTTTTGCTGGAGGACGGATACGTTTAATTCCCGGTTGGGGATAAACTGCTCTACCAGGGCCGGCTGCTGTTGACGCTGGTGAATTCGCCGGACGGCTTTCTCCAGGGCCGGTCCGGGTACGTCCACGACCGACTGGTCGTCGATTCCCTCGCTGGCGTCCGAAAAGACCGGCTTGACGAAGTATTTTCCCCTGGGCAAGTCTCTTATATCCATCGGTTGACCGGGGGGAACAATGGTCCCCTGGGGAATGGGGATATTGGCCGCCTTGAGGATGGCTTTGGTGTGCCATTTATTTTGGGCCAGGAGCAGGGCGGGGGTGTCGCTGCCGGTGCAGGCCCGGCCAAAGGTCCGGCACAGGGCGGGGACATAGCAGGCTTGCAGCATATCCCCGGGGAGTTCCTCCACCAGGTTAAAGATGATTTTCTGATGGTGGTGTTGGAGAAGATCGGGTAACTGGCCCAGCGTTTCGATACTTTTGACCTGATAGCTGATACCCAAAGCTGTCAGGGCACCGGTCACAGCGGCGACCTGCCCCATCAGGCTGGCATTGCTTTCCTCGAACACGGCCAACCCCCGGTCATCGGCGGTGATTTTATCTACGGCGTTATGGAGTACCAGTATCTCGGACATCAGGTAGCTGCCGTCTGTAAGGAAAGCCGTTTCAGGGCATTACTAATAATCGTACCGATCAGGTCGCGGTAGCTCATTCCTTCCTGCGTGGCAATCATCGGCAGATCGGAATGGTGGGGATGCAGGCCGGGCATCGGGTTAATCTCTAAAAAGCATGGTTCTCCTTCGGCGTCGCAGCGGATATCGACCCGGGCGGTATCCCGGCACTGCAAGACCCGGAACGAATCCAGGGCCAGCCGCTCGATCTTCCGGTAAAGGGCACCGGGCGGGCAGGGGCGATATTTGACCAGCTCTTCACAGCGTTCCTTGGCATCGAAGGAATAGATGGCCTTGTCATCCTTTGGGATGATAATCTCCATAATGCCCAGCAGGCGGGCGTCCTGGCCGTTGCCCAGGATGGCGGCTGTGAACTCCCGGCCGGGCAGGAATTCTTCCACCAGGACCGGCTGGGAATACCGCTTCAGCAGATTCTCACAAACCTGCCGAAGCTGGTCCGGCGATTCGATCTGGGAATTCTGGTCGATGCCTTTGCCCGTGCCTTCGGCCAGGGGCTTGGCGAAAAGCGGATAGTGCAGGGATATATCCCGTACATCTTCCAGCGTCTCGATTACCTTGAATTTGGGGGTGGCCAGTCCGGCATCCCGGACGATGCGTTTGGCAAAGCTTTTGTCCAGGGTAATGTCGCAGACCAGCGGATCGGAAAAGGTATATCCGATCCGGTAGGCCTCCAGCAGGGCCGGCACCTGCGATTCCCGGCATCGGCCATACAGTCCTTCGGCAAAATTGAAGACCAGATCCCATTTGTCGCCGGCAGCCAGCCGGGCGGTCAGGGCATAGATATTCCCAATCCGGTCGGTCTGGTAGCCCAGGCCGCGGATGGTTTCCTCCAGGGCGTTGATGGTTTCTTCGGAATCGAACTCGGCCACATCCTCCTGGGAGTAACCGGATTTCAGGTAATCGATTCGTAAATCATATGTCAGTCCGATAATCATACAATCTCCGACGGCAGCGCCAAAAACTCTGCAATCCCACGGTATTGGGGAGCCAGAGCCATTTATGGATGTCCATACCGACTTTTGGCGGTTCTGTCAATATCCATAGCAGATTCCAGCTTAGGGGGGAGTATCAGGCAGGGATTAAAATTTTTCCTGAACAGCCGCAGGCCCCTCGTTTTTCACGATGTTTTTCCGTCTCTGGTAGCGTTTGGTGTTACCCGGAACAATTGCGGAGGATCGGCCCGTGGCCAGGTCCCAGACCGACGATAAGGAGTGCTTACCCGGCTGGGGGATCGCTGCGTTATTCGTACCCGGTTCGGGGTAATTTACCAGCATCCCTTCAAAGTTCCGCAGGACGGTATGGGTGGGGCTGACCGAAACGATATAGTTGGGCAGCACCGGTATTTTTCCGCCGCCATGCGGGGCATCCACGACGAAGGTGGGGATGGCCAGGCCGCTGAGGCGGCCGCGCAGATATTCCATGATTTCAATGCCCCGGCTCAGCGGAGTGCGGAAGTGTTCCACGCCTTTTACCAGGTCGCACTGGAACAGGTAATAGGGGCGAACCCGCATCCGGACCAGGCCGCGGCACAACTGTTCAAAGACGGCGGGATTATCATTCACGCCGCGCAGCAAAACCGACTGATTGCCCAGCGGGATGCCGGCGTTGGCCAGTCTGGCACAGGCCTGGGCGGATTCCGGGGTCAGTTCGTTGGGATGGTTAAAGTGGGTATTGATCCACAAGGGGTGATATTTGCGGAGCATATCCGTCAGTTCGTCCGTGATCCGCTGGGGCAATACCACCGGGGTGCGCGTACCGATTCGGATGATCTCCACGCTGGGGATGCTTCGCAGGGTGCTCAAGACCTTTTCCAGAGCATCGGTGGGCATGGTCAGCGGGTCGCCGCCAGATACGATGACGTCCGAAATTTCCGGATGGGCATTCAGATAGGCGGACACCTGAGCCAGCCGGCGGGGGGAAATGGAGGTTTCCCGCGTGCCGGCCACCCGCTTGCGGGTGCAATGGCGGCAATAGGTGCTGCACGTGGTCGTAATAATCAGGAGGGCACGGTCCGGGTACCGATGGACCAGGCCGGGTACCGGCATGTCTTCGTTTTCCTCGAGCGGGTCTTCGCTGAGGCAATCCAGATTTTCCAGTTCCCGGATTTGCGGCACGCTCTGGGCAAAAATCGGGTCCGTGCGGTCCAGCCGGCGAATCAAAGAGGCATAGTAGGGGGTAATGGCCAGCGGATACTTCTTGATTACGTTGGGGAGTTCGATTTCGTTCTTGAGGGTGGGGAAAAAGGCAAGCAATTGGGAGAGGTTCCGAATCCGATTGCTCATCTGCCATTTCCAGTCGTTCCAGCATCCGTTCTTTCTCAGATGCCCGTACTCCGGAGCGGCAGAGCCTTCCTCAGCATCGGCTCGGCAGGAGACGGTACTAGACGGAGGTTCGTCAGACTGTTCCACATTTTCGGTAAGATCACAAACTTTAAACATATTCTGCATTTCCTTAAAGAACCACAAACCGGACCTGGGACCCGGAGAACACCTCCGGTTCCGGGAACCTGCTTCGGCTCCCTGCGCCGGCCCGGCTGGGGCGATCTTCTATACTATTTTTATTCTTGCGGTCATCCATAAATTATTATGACCCATTTATTCACCTGAGGCTAATTATTCAATATAAATTTTTCGGATTTTTATTTTTTTTATTTCTCGCCGCGGAAATCATAAATTGAACCGACCCAGACCGGCTTTGGCTGAGA